>NZ_JBEZJZ010000032.1:0-76485 GCF_040651455.1 Streptomyces sp. NPDC048483 | reverse complement strand
GGCTGCCGGTGGATCCCCGGGCGGTGCCCCGGTTTCTGCCGCGGCTCGGGCACCGTACCGCCGAGGCCTATCTGGCGGCGGTGGCCGCCGCCACCCTTCCCGGTACCAGGATCACCGCGGCCGCCCTCGACCACGTCATCGGCCTGCTGCTGGTGCGCACCGCGGACCTGCCCCTCTCCCACCGCGATCTGATCGCCCGCATCGGCCGACAGGCCATCGACGCATGGCGGGTCGAGGACACCGAACGGCTCGTCGCCGCGCTCCGCCCGTACCGGCCGGAGTACGCGGAACGGCTCGCCGAGCACGCCCAGCGGCGGCTGAGCACCTCCAAGAAGCTGGTCCGCCGCTTCACCCAGCGCAGGCCGAAGCGCGACACCGGGGAGGGGTGAGCATGTATCTCTTCCTCGGCATCTTCTACCTGGCCGGGCTGGGGCCGTTCGTGGCCGTCGCCCCGCTGATCGCGGTGGGCCGGGCGCTCGGCCTCACCGGTGAGCTGCTGGGGCGGTACGGGCGGCTGCTGATCGGAGTACTGCGCCGCCGCACGCCGGAGTTCGTGACACTCCCGCCGTTCCGCCCGCAGGACGAGCCGCAACCGGCGCACCGGCAGTACTTCTTCGGTCCCGCACTGCGCGATCTGCGTCAACTGAACACGCTGGCACGGCGGTTGTACGTGCGGACGGTCGGCGACGGCTTCCGCTCGGTGACGCTGCATCAGTTCACCCGGCCCACCCAGAGCCGCTTCCTGACCGTGCCGTTCGGGCTGACGCTGTATGCGGGCCTCGCGCTGGGCGCCGTCCTCGTCGTCCCCTTCCTCGCCGTGGCGCTGCTGCTGCACGGCCTGCTGATCGCGGTGCTGCACGCGGCCGCCCGGCTGGCCGCGAGCCTGCTGCGGGCCCTGGACGTGGCCGCGCTGTGGACCCGTGCGCTGCACAACGGCATGCTGTGCCCGCACTGCTTCGAGCGGGTCCCGTACCCGGCGTACGAGTGCCGCAACGCCTCGTGCCGCCGTCGGCACACCGATATCCGGCCCGGCCGCTACGGCATCGTGCGACGGCGGTGCCAGTGCCGCACCAAGCTCCCCACGCTGCTGATGCTGATGCCGAAGAAGCGCCGCCTGGAGGCGCACTGCACCTTCTGCGCCAAGCCGATGGGCCAGGACGCGGGGCACCTGGCCGAGACCGTACTGCCGTTGATCGGCGGCCGGGCCGCGGGCAAGACGCAGCTGATGGCGGCGATGCTGATGAGCCTGGACTCCGGCGAGGGCTCCGCGCTGCGCGCCGCCGACGAGGACACCCGCGGCAATTACGAGATCCTGCGCGAGGTCCTGGAGATCCAGGGGCACACCCGCTCCACCCAACGCGCCCTCCCCCGGGCCTACTCGGTCATCCTCACCCAGGGCCGCACGGAGCGGCTGCTGCATGTCTTCGACACGGCCGGCGAGCGTTTCACCCACCGCGAGGACATCGACGCCCTGGGCTATGTCCGGGCGGCGCACACCTTCCTGTTCGTCCTGGATCCGCTGGCCGTGCCCGCCTTCTGGGAGGGGCCCGGGGCCGGGCGGCACAGCACGGTGGACCGGGCGCTGGCCTCAAGTGTCCATCCGGAACTGGTCTTCCAGCAGACCGTGCAGGCGATGCTCCAGATGGATGCGCCGCTGAAGCAGTCGCGCCTCGCGGTGGCGATCAGCAAGACGGACCTGCTGCATACGGAGAGCCTGCCGGAGGGCAGCCCCGACGACCGTCCCGGCGACGGCTTCGGCAACAGCGGACCCGACGACAGCGACCGGGCCCGCGACTGGCTGATCAAGGAGCTCCAGTTGGGCAATCTCGTACGTGCGATGACGCACAACTTCCGGGAGGTGCGGTTCTTTTTCACCGCCGCTGTCACGGTGGAGGAACGGCGGGTGCACGACAGCATGACGCCGTTCGTCACATGGTGTCTGCACGAGGGCCGTGGGTGAGCCGCTGAGCTGTTGGGTGAGCCGCTGAGGCGTTGGGTGAGCCGCTGACGAGATGCAGCCGGGTGCCGGGCGTGCCTACGATCGAGTGACGAGACCTTAGGGCCTGTCCGATGGGTCAGGGCCGGAAAGGCCGCGGGCCCGGCCCTGACCCATCGGACAGGCCCCAGGTGGACGCACTCCCGGTACGAGGGTCCGGCCACTCAGGGAGGCGCTTGCCGTGCTTCGGGCACATCGGCTTCCGGCACACCGGCTGATGACGGGGTACGCGTACCTGGTCGCCCTCCTCACTCTCCTCTACCTGGGCATCCCTGACGCCCGTACACCGGTGTGGGCCGCCATCGGGCTGCTCGGCGTCGCGGCGATACTGACCGGCGTCCGGATCCACCGGCCCGCCCACCGCTGGCCGTGGTGGGCGCTGGCCGCGGGGCTGTTCACCTTCGCCGCGGGCGACACCGTCTACAACGTCCTGGCCTCCTACCTGGGCGTGGTCCACCCCTTCCCCTCGCTGGCGGACGCCTGCTACCTGCTCACCTACCCGCTGTTCGCCACGGGGCTGTTCGGCCTGGTCCATTACCGCTGGTCGGGCCGTGATGTGCCCAACCTGCTGGACGCGCTGATCCTTACGTCGGGGCTGTCCGTACTGGTCTGGGACTTTCTGGTGCAGCCGCTCACCCATGTCCAGGGCCAGCCCTGGACGGAGCGCGCCGTCTCCATCGCCTACCCGCTCGGTGACGTGCTGGTGCTGGCGCTGCTGACCCGGCTGCTGGTGCCGAGCATCCGGGCCAGGCGCATGCGTGCGGTGCAGCTGCTGGTCATCGGCACGGCCACGATGCTGGGCTTCGACATCGCCTACGGCATTCTCCAGCTCAACGGGGAGTGGCAGGCCGGCCCCGTCCTGGACACCGGCTGGGTCGTCTTCTACACAGCGTGGGGGATGGCCGCCCTGCATCCCTCCATGGTGGAACTGACCGCGCACGCCCCGCAGGGCCCGTCTCCGGTCCCGCCGATGCGTCGGCTGCTGCTGCTCTCGCTGACCTCGCTGATCGCGCCGGCCCTGCTGCTCTACGAGGCGCTGCACGGCGCAGCGCGGGACGTCGCGGTGATCGCCGCGTTCTCGGGCGTACTGTTCCTGCTCGTCATCGCGCGTCTGACGGGCATGGTGGTGGCGCACCGCCGGGCGATCGACCGCGAGCGGGTGCTGGGCGCGGCGGCCGCGTCGCTGGTCACGGCGGTCCGGCCGCAGGAGATCTCGCGGATCTGCGGCACGGCGGCGGCCGCGCTGTTCGGGCCGCATACGCGGTGTGAGATCAGGCTGCTCGCGGCCGAGGACATGGACGCGGAACGGCAGCGGGCCGGTCCGCTCGCCCGCTCCGAGTCCCGGCTGATGTCCGTCGGCGATCTCTCCCCGGGCATCGCCGCCGGACTGGGGCACCTGCCCAGCGTCCTGGTGTGCCCCGTCATCGTGCCGGACCGCCCGGCCGGCGGCGAGCTGCTGGGCATCCTGCTGGCCGCGGGCCCCACGAAGCCGCTCGCCGAGATGCGGCGCTCGCTGGAGATCCTGGCCTCGCACGCCGGGCTGGCCATGGAGCGGGTCGGGCTGAGCCAGGAGATCAGCCGGCGGGACAGCGAGGCGTACTTCCGGGCGCTGGTGCAGCAGGCCTCGGACGTCATCCTCATCGTCGATGACGACGACACCATCCGGTACGCGAGCCCGTCGGGGAGGTCGCTGTTCGGCGATGTCCGGCTGACCGGGACGGGCCTGTTCGCCCTGGTCGACGTGCGCGACCGGGAGCGGGCGCGGCATGCGGTGCAGGCCATCCGCAGCGACGAAGGGGAGGAGGACCGCGACAGCTGGTGGCTGGTCCGCGCCACCGGCCGGATCGAGGCGGAGGTGCGCTTCAGCGATCTGCGGCACGATCCGACCGTCCACGGGCTGGTCATCACGCTGCGGGACGTCACCGAGCAGCGCCAGCTCGAGCAGGAACTGACCCGGCGCGCCTTCCACGATGCGCTGACCGGCCTGCCCAACCGGACGCTGCTGCTGGAGCGCATCGGCCGCGCCCTGCTGCGCGGCGAGCGCGAGTCGACCGTCACGAGTGTGCTCTTCATCGACCTGGACGATTTCAAGGTCGTCAACGACACCATGGGGCACACGGTCGGCGACCAGCTGCTGGTCGCGGTGGCCGGCCGGCTGTCGGACTCGCTGCGGCGCAGCGATACCGCGGCGCGGCTGGGCGGCGATGAATTCGCGGTCCTGATGGAGGACACGAAGGTGGTCACCAATGCCGAGAGCCTGGCCACGCAGGTGCTGCAGGCTCTCAGCCGGCCGTTCCGCCTGGCGGACGGTTCGGTGACCATCTCCGCGAGCGTGGGGGTGGCCACCGCCATGGACAGTTCGGGCGCGGAAGAGCTGCTGAGCCATGCGGACCTGGCCCTGTACGCGGCGAAGGCGGCGGGGAAGCGGCAGTGGCGCCGGTTCCAGCCGGGTCTGCACGCGCGCATGGTGGAACGGCACGAGATGCAGGCGAGCCTGGACGCGGCGATCGCCGAGCAGGCGTTCGCGCTGCGCTATCAGCCCATCGTGGACATCACACAGGGCGATGTGGTCGGGTTCGAGGCGCTGGTGCGGTGGCCGCATCCCCGGCGGGGCCTGGTGCCGCCGAGCAAGTTCATCGAATTCGCCGAGGAGACGGGGCAGATCACCTCGCTGGGCGCGTGGGTGCTGGAGCACGCCGCCGCCAGCTTCACCCGGTGGCAGGAGACGCTGGAGGGTTCGCGGCCGCCCCCGTACGTCAGCGTCAATGTCTCCGCCCGTCAGCTGCGCGACGCGGGCTTCCTCGACGAGGTGAGCAAGGTGCTGGAGACCCCACGGCTGGCGCCCGGGGCGCTGCTGCTGGAGCTCACCGAGACCGAGCTGATGCGCGGGGACGACCAAGTGCACGCCGTGCTGCGGACGTTGAAGAACCTCGGCGTGCGCATCGCGATCGACGACTTCGGCACCGGCTTCTCCTCGCTCAGCTACCTACGGGAATTCCCGATCGATGTGCTGAAGATCGACAAGTCGTTCATCGACGACATCCTGCTGGGCGCCCAGCAAGTGGCGCTGGTCGAGGGCATCGTGCGGATCGCCGACACGCTGGGCCTGGAGGTCATCGCCGAGGGCATCGAGGACGCCGCTCAGCGGGACCTGCTGGCGGGCATGGGCTGCCGCTTCGGCCAGGGCTATCTCTTCGCCCGCCCGATGACCGCCGAGCAGGGCGAACTGCTGCTGCGCCGGCGGAACGGCTCCCGGCCGCCGGCCGACATACCGGCCGAGCAGCCGCCCCCCGGCAAGGCGCCCACGGCCGGCACCCGCCCGCCTCCCCGGCCCGCCACGCCTGCGCAGCTCCCCGGCAGGCAGGAGGTCGCCAGGTACGACACGGTTGCCGAACCCCGAGGGGTACGCCGCGATCCACGCTGCGGTGACCTCGAGCACCTGCGGCGGACCAGCCCGATGAGCGACGCGGTCCTGGACGAGGTACGGGGCCGGCACCTGCGCAGTGGCGACCACTGGCTGATCGACTTCGCCTCGTGCAACTACCTGGGCTTCGACTGGGATCCCGAGATCACCGAGGCCATCGGACCAGCCGTCAGAAACTGGGGCTCCCACCCCAGTTGGTCCCGGCTGCTGGGCAGCCCCCGCCTCTACCCCGAGATCGAGGAGAAACTCGCCGCGCTGCTGCACGCGCCCGACACCCTCGTCCTGCCGACGGTCACCCTCATCCATACTTCCGTGATCCCCGTCCTCGCCGGCGAGGGACATGTCTTCGTCGAGGCCGAGGCACACCGGACCGTGTACGACGGATGCACCGCGGCCCGGGGGCAAGGGGCGACGGTACAGCGGTTCCGCGCCGACCAGCCGGACCGGCTCGACTCCCTGCTCCGCGCCGTCCCCAACAGCTCCGCCCGGCTGGTGTGCCTGGACGGCGTCAACAGCATGAGCGGCAAGGTCCCCGACCTGCCGGAACTGGCCGCCATCTGCCGGGACCGGAGCGCAACGCTCTACATCGACGACACCCACGGCTTCGGTGTCCTCGGGGAACGCGTACCGGACGAGCCGTGCCCCTACGGCTCCCGCGGCAACGGCGTGGTCCGCCACACCGGGGAGACCTACGACGACATCGTCCTGGTGGGCGGCTTCTCCAAGGCGTACTCGTCCCACCTCGCCTTTCTCGCCCTGCCCTGCTGGCTCAAGGACCACCTCAAGGTCGCCGCCGCGCCCTACCTCTACTCCGGCCCCTCCCCCACCGCGTCGCTCGCCACCGCCCTGGCCGGGCTGGCGGTCAACGACGCGCGCGGCGATGCCATCCGGGCGGAGCTGCACCGCAAGACGAGGCGGGTGCTGGACCACGCCGAACGCCTCGGCCTGGACACCCGCAACCCCGGCGGGTTCCCCATCCTGCACATCCCCCTCGAGGACGCCTCGGACCTGGACGCGGTCGCCGCCTTCCTCTGGGAGAACGGCATCTATGTGGCACTGGCGGCCTACCCCCTCGTGCCGCACAACCGGGTCGGATTCCGCATCCAGATCACGGCGTTGAACTCCGACGAGGACATCGAGCGGCTCAACGACACCCTCACCCGGCTCGCCGAACGGTTCGCGCTGCGGGCGCGGAGCTGAGCCGGCATGCCCCGGTGGAGGGCGAGTGAACGTCGGGCGGATCCGGCGGCCCCTCGCCCTTCGCGGGCGGCCGCGCGGGTGATCAGCGGACCGGGCGGTCCACCGGCGTGCTGGAGGCGCGTACGACCAGTTCCGGGGCGAGCCGGACCGCCCGGCGGGCTCCGGTACCGGCCGGGCGGTGGGTGAGCAACCGGGTGGCCTCGGCGGCCAGTTCGCCGACGGGCTGGCGGACGGTCGTCAGGGCCGGGTCGGCGAGGCCCGCCAGGGGGATGTCGTCGAAGCCGGTGACGGCGACCTCGCCGGGGACGTCCGCGCCGAGCTGGCGCAGCCGCTGGAGCGCGCCGACGGCGATGAGGTCATTGGCGCAGACATAGGCGTCCGGCCGGGAGTGCCAGCTGCGGTCGACGGCCTCGCGGCCCCACTCCGCCGAGAAGTCGCCGAGCTCGAGGCGGGCGGGCGCCTGCGGGTCCAGCGCCGCGGCCCCCGCCTCGTACGCCGTCCGCCTCTCGAGCGCCGCCGATGCGGTCCCGGCCGCGCCGACGAAGCAGGGGCGGCGGCGGCCGGTGGCGGCCAGGTGATCCAGTACGAGGGCCATACCTGCGGCGTTGTCGACGGCGACCGAGTCGGCGACGCCGGGGCCGCAGCCACGGTCGAGCAGCACCAGCGGGACACGGGCGGCCGCGGCCGCCACCGCATCCCGGCTGCGGCGCTCATCGGCCGGTATGAGGAACAGGGCATCGACCTGCCGGTCCAGGAGGGCGCCGATCCGGGCCGCCTCGGTCAGCGGGTCGTCGTCGCAGTCGGCGAGCAGTACGGCTCGGCCCTCGGCGTGCAGGGCGTGCTCCAACTCCCGTACGAGGGACGGGAAGAACGGGTTGGTGATCTGCGGCAGAACGAGGCCGACGGTGCCGGTGGAGCGGCTGCGCAGGGCGCGGGCGACCTGGTTGGGGCGGTAGCCGAGGCGTGCGGCGGCCTCCCGCACCGTACGGGCGGTCTCGGCGCCGACCGGGCGGGTGCCGGCCAGGACCCGGGAGACGGTGGCGACGGAGCAGCCGGACGCCCGTGCGACGTCCTTCAAGGTCACTTCGGCCACAGTGGTGCGCCCCTTTGCGCTCGGTCACGATGGCGGCAAACGTTATCACCGCCCCCGCACCGTGTCGGTACCGTCTGGTAACCGGTCGTATGGCTCACACTTCGTTGACATCCGGCGGACCCATGAGCGACATTCCCGGAGAACGTTTTCCAGAGAACGTTTCCCGAGGTACCCGAGGTAGCAGCCTTCTGCGGCGCTCCCAGAGACTTCACCCCGCACGACCGTTCCGCAGAGCAAAGGGGCTCGTCCGTTGGCCAGAAAGATCATCCTCGACTGCGACCCGGGGCACGACGACGCGGTCGCCATGCTCCTGGCTCACGGCAATCCCGACGTCGAGCTGGTCGCGGTGACGACCGTGGTCGGAAACGCGACGGTCGAGAAGGTGACCCGCAACGCCCTGTCCGTGGCACGCATCGCCGGGATCACCGGCGTTCCGTTCGCCGCCGGCTGCCCGCGTCCGCTCGTACGGGACATCGAGACGGCACCCGAGGTCCACGGCGATTCCGGTCTGGACGGCCCCGAGCTGCCCGAACCCACCATCGAGCTGGACCGCCGGCACGCCGTCGACCTGATCATCGACACCGTGATGGCGCACGAGCCGGGCGAGATCACCATCGTCCCGACCGCCGGGCTGACCAATATCGCGATGGCCGTGCGCAAGGAGCCGCGCATCGCGGAGCGGGTCCGTGAGGTCGTCCTGATGGGCGGCGGCTTCCACGAGGGCAACTGGAGCGCGGTCGCCGAGTTCAACATCAAGATCGACCCCGAGGCCGCGCACATCGTCTTCAACGAGGCATGGCCGGTCACCATGGTCGGCCTGGACCTCACCCACCAGGCGCTGGCCACCCCCGAGGTCGAGGCGAAGATCGCCGCCGTCGGCACCGGGCCCGCGCAGTTCGTCCTCGAGCTGCTGGACTTCTTCCGCGAGGCCTACCGGGAGAACCAGGGCTTCGACCACCCGCCGGTCCACGACCCGTGCGCGGTCGCCTATGTCATCGACCCGGACGTGATGACCGTCCGCAAGGCCCCGGTCGACATCGAACTGCGCGGTGAGCTGACCCTCGGCATGACCGTGACGGACTTCCGTGCCCCGGCGCCGGCCGACTGCACCACCCAGGTGGCGGTCAAGCTCGACCGCGAGCGGTTCTGGAACCTCGTGGTGGACGCCCTCGAGCGGATCGGTGACGTAGCGGCATGAGCACCACGACCCACATGACCACCACGGAGACCCGCCCGTCCTGGGCGCCCCAGGGATCCGGTGTCCGCATCGGCGTCCTGGTCACCGCGCTGCTCGCGGCCTGCTTCGCCTTCCAGCTCAATGCGAGCATGCTCAGCCCCGCGCTGAAGAGCATCGAGGACTCCCTCGGCGCCAGCTCCGCGGAGATCGGCCTCACCCAGACCGCGTTCTTCACCTCCGCGGCGCTGTTCTCCCTCTTCCTTCCGCGGCTGGGCGATGTCATCGGCCGCCGCAAGGTGCTGGCCGGCATGCTCGGCCTGATGGTCATCGGCTGTGTGGTCGCCGCGCTGGCGACCAGCGTCCCGATGCTCTTCGCCGGCCGCATCATCCAGGGCGTGTCCGGTCCGGTCGTCCCGCTGTGCCTGATCATGCTGCGGGTCGAGGTGACCGAGCCGAAGCGGTACGGCACCCTGCTGGGTGTGATCACCGCCGTCAACGGCGGTATCGCCGGTCTCGACTCCCTCGCGGGCGGCTACCTCGCCGACCGGCACGGCTTCTCGTCCGTCTTCTGGGCGATGGCGGTCGTCGCGGCGCTGGCCACGGCCCTGGTCGCCACCCTGACGCCCGAGTCCAAGGCACCGGCCGCGCACCGTATGGACTGGCCCGGTGTCGCCTTCCTCGTCGTCTCCATCGGCGCGCTGCTGATCGCGCTGAACGAGGCCGGCAAGCTCGCCGCGGCGGACTGGTCGCTGATCGCCGTCCTCACGGTCGTCGCCGTGGCCGCATTCGCCGCCTTCTGGCGCACCGAGAACAGCAGCCGCCACCCGCTGGTCGCCACGCACCACCTCAAGCAGCGCGCCACCTGGGCGACCCTGCTGACCACCGTGCTCACCATGACCGGCGTGTTCGCCGTCATGAACGGCCTGATCCCGGCGTTCGCCCAGGACGCCCAGGCCGGACTGGGGATGAGCGCGGAACAGTCCGCCTGGTGGACCCTGACGCCGTACGCCCTCGCGGGCCTTGCCATGGGCCCGGTCGCCGGCCGCCTCGCCGCCACCTTCGGCTACGGCCGCATCCTGCGGTTCGGCCTCGTCGGCGCGGTGGCGACCGTCGTCCTGATGCTCCTCACCCTCGGCAGCCACTCGCACCTCCTGCTGCTGGGGGCCTCGCTCCTGGTGGGCATCACCTACGCCGGCGTCGCCAACATCGTCCTCAACGGGCTCGGCATCGTCCTCTCCCCCAGCGAGAACCCGGGCTTCCTGCCCGGCCTCAATGCGGGCGCCTTCAACCTCGGCGCGGGCCTGAGCTTCGCCCTCCTGTACGCGGTCAAGACGGCCTGCGCCCCCGCGGACCCCACGTCCCACGGCGGGTACGCCGCCGGCATGATCGCGGGCGTCGTCATCATGGCCCTCGCCATCGCGACGTCGTTCCTGATCCCGAAGCCGGTGACCGCCGAAACACCGAGCTGAGGCACGCCGTCACCGGGTCACCGCTCGCCTTCCAGGCAGGCGGTGACCCAGGCGTGAAACGCCCCGATGTGGTGCTCGCTGGGGACGAGCACCCCGCCGTCCCGGTAGGCACGCGACTCCATGGCCGGCTGGGTGCGTTCACAGGCGGCGAAGTCCTGGGCGTTGACCCGGTGGAAGAGTTCGACGGAACGGGAGACATCGGCGCCGGAGCCGACCACTTCCGGCAGATACAGCCAGTCGCATTCGACGGCCGTCCGGTCGGCGGCCAGCGGAAACATCCGGTGGACGATGACATGGTCCGGGACGAGATTGACGAACACCTGCGGCCGGACGGTCATCGCGTAATAGCGGCGGTCCTGGCCGTCCTCGATGCCGGGCAGCCGCCCGAAACCCGCGCTGCCGTCGACGGTGAACCCCTGCGCCTGTGCCGCGAAGTCCGCGCCATGGCCCACGTAGTACTGAGCCGCGAAACCGTCCGCGAACTCCGGTAGCACATCGGTCAGTTCGGGGTGGATGGTCGCGCAGTGATAGCACTCCATGAAGTTCTCGATGATGAGCTTCCAGTTGGCCCGGACGTCGTAGGTGAGGCGCTTGCCCAGGGCGAGGCCCTCGGTGCGGTAGCGGTCGATGGCGGCCGGGTCGCCCAGCCGCTCGACGGCCGCGCCGATCACCGTGTCCTCGAAGGACGGCGGATCGTCGGCCAGGCACACCCACGCATAGCCGAGCCATTCCCGCAGCGGGACGGTCACCAGGCCGCGCTCGGTGCGGTCGATGTCCGGCATCTTCTGCAGATGGGGCGCGGCGATCAGCCGGCCGTCCAGGTCGTAGGTCCAGGCGTGGTACGGGCATTGCAGGTTACGGCGGACCTCGCCCGACTCCTCGGTGCACAGCTGGGCGCCGCGGTGCCGGCAGACGTTGAGGAAGGCCCGCAGTGCGCCGGCCCGGTTGCGGGTGATCAGTACGCTCTCGCGGCCGATCCGCACCGTGCGGAAGGCGCCCGGCTTGTCCAGGTCGGCGGCGCGCACCGCGCAGCACCACAGCCGCTCGAAGATGTTCTGCTGTTCCTGCCGGAAGATCTCGGGGTCGGTGTAGTAGCGGCCGGCGAGGGTGGCGATCAGGCTCGGAGAGACGGGGTTCGCGGGCATCGGGCTCGGGGAGATCGGGGTCGTCGTCACGTGCGTACTCCTCAGGCGGGCGCGGCGGCGAGGCGGTGGGGGTCGAACAGCCCGATGGGGTGCGCGGTGGCACCGGTCAGGGCCAGGTCGGCGAGGATTTCGCCGACGACGGGCACGAATTTGAAGCCGTGCCCGGAGAACCCGCAGGCCACGGTGACGGACTCCGGGTGCGCGGGGTGCCGGGCGATGACGAAGTGTTCGTCGGGGGTGTTGGAATACATGCAGGTGGCGGCCTTGACGAAGGTGCCGGGGAGGTCGGGGACGCAGCGGGACACCTGGTCCGCCATGGCCCGTACCTCGTGCTCGTGCACGGTCCGGTCGATGGTCTCCGGGGTGCACACGACGCCCTTGCGGAAGAAGGCGACCTTGGCGCCCAGCTCCGGTCCGTCGATGGCCGGAAAGCCGTAGACCTGGACTCCGGCCGCGTCCTCCCAGATGTAGATGGGGTGGTGCGCCGGCCGGAAGGGCCCGACGCCGTGCACCGGCTGGAACCAGTACATGATCTGCCGCTCGATGGTGAACGGCACTCCGAGGTCGGTGAGCAGCTCCGGCGCCCACGCCCCCGGACAGATCACCAACTGCCCTGCGGTGTAGGTGTTCTCGGCCGTGTGGACGCGTACGCCGTCCCGGTACGGCTCCCAACGGGTCAGCGGCTCGTCGAAGTGCAGGTCGGCGCCCTGCCGGGTGGCCAGCTGAAGGTGCGCGGCGACGGTGTTCTCGGGGCGGACCAGACCGGCCCGCGGCTCGTAGAGCGCGACCTCTTCGTCGTGCGGGGTCAGGGTCGGGAAGCGGCGGCGGATCTCCTGCGCGTCCAGCATGTCGTGGGGCAGGTCCCACTGCTGGGCCGAGCGCAGCGAGCCGACGACGGTGCGCGAGTCGGGCCGGCCGACCATCACACCGCCGCACAGGGTGGCGATCTCCCGGCCGGTTGCCCGCTGCACCTGGTCGTACAGCTCGTACGAGCGCAGCAGCAGCGGTACATACGCCGGGTCCTCGAAGTAGGACTGCCGGGTGATCCGGGAGCCGCCGTGGCTGGAGCCGCGGTGGTGGACGGGGCCGAACTTCTCCAGGCCGAGCACGCGGGCGCCGCGGGCGGACAGGTGGTGGGCGGCGGCGCTGCCCATACCGCCCAGGCCGATGACGATCACGTCGTACGTGGGGGACACGGTGGCCTCCTCGGTCGTGGCACGGTTTCGGCGTCGACTGTGCTCACTTCAGGATGTGGGTCATCTTCGGGTCGAAGAGCGGCTCGTCGGCGACGGTCGCCGGGACCTTCTCGCCGAAGTACTCGAGGTGTACGCCGGTGCCGGTGGCGAGCGGCGGCAGCCAGGCGTAGGCGACGCACCGGCCCAGCGTGTAGCCGTACGCGGCGCTGGTCACGTAGCCGACGGGGGCCCCGTCGAGGTACACGGGCTCCTTGCCGAGAACGACCGCGGCCGCGTCGTCGAGGAGGAGAGGGGTGAGTTTGCGGCCGACGGGGCCTTCGTCGAGGGCGTCCCGCCCCACGAACTCCTTGTCCTTACGGACCGCGAATCCCACCCCCGCCTCGTAGGGCGTGTGCTCGTCGGTCATGTCGACGCCCCAGGCGCGATACCCCTTCTCCAGCCGCAGGCTGTTGAAGGCACTCCGCCCGGCGGCGATCACGCCATGCTCCTGACCGGCCGCCCAGAGCGTGTCCCAGAGGCGAAGCCCCAGGTCGGCGGTGGTGTACAGCTCCCAGCCCAGCTCACCGACATACGACAGCCGCATCGCCGTCACCGGCACATGGCCGAGGTGGGTCTGCCTGGCGCGGAAGTAGCCGAAGGCCTCGTGTGAGAAGTTGTCGCGGGTCAGCGGCTGGACGAGATCGCGGGCGAGCGGTCCCCAGACGCCGATGCAGCAGGTGCCGGACGTGATGTCCCTGATCTGGACTCCTCCCCCACTCTCGGCTCCGCTCGAGCGGGAGGTGCCCCCAGGCGCATGCCGCAGCAACCAGTCGAGATCTGCCGGGGAGTTGGCGCCGACCTGGAAGCGGTCGGGGCCCAGGCGGGCGACGGTGAGGTCGGAGCGGATGCCGCCGGTCTCGTCCAGGAGCAGGGTGTAGGTGACCGCGCCGGGCTTCTTGCGGAGGTTGTTGGTGGTCATACGCTGCAGGAAGGCCAGCGCGTCCGGCCCGGTGACCTCCAGCCTGCGCAGCGGTGTCATGTCGTACAGCGCGACCTTCTCGCGGGTCGCCTGCGCCTCCGCTGCGGCGATCGGCGACCAGTAGCGGGCCGACCAGGCGTCGCGCTCGGGGAGCGCGAGCCCCTCGGTGAGCGGGGCGTTGGCCTCGTACCAGTGCGGGCGCTCCCAGCCGCCGCCCTCCAGGAAGTACGCACCGAGCTCCTGCTGGCGCGCGTAGAAGGGGCTGGTACGCAGGGGCCGGGGCTGCTCCATGGGCTGGAGCGGGTGGATGACGTCGTACACCTCGATGAAGTTCCGCGCGCCGCGGTCGGCGATGTAGGCGGGCGAGCGCTGGGCGTCCTCGAAGCGGGAGAGGTCGCACTCGTGGATGTCGACGGCGGGCCGGCCGTCGGTCATCCACTCGGCGACGGCCTTGGCGACGCCCGCGGAGTGGGTGACCCAGACCGCCTCGGCGAGCCAGAATCCGCGCAGGTCACGGGATTCGCCGAGGACCGGCATGCCATCGGGGGTGAAGGAGAAGACCCCGTTGAAGCCCTCCGCGATCCGGGAGCCGGCCAGTGCGGGGAGAAGCCCGATGCTGTCCTGCCAGCTCGGCGCGAAGTCGTCCTCGGTGAAGGGCAGCGAGGACGGCATGACGGGAGATTCGTCGAAGGCGGGGACGGTGAAGGGGTCGACGGGCATCGGGCGGTGGGCGTAGGAGCCGATCCCGATGCGGTCGGTGTGCTCGCGGAAGTAGAGGTCGCGGTCCTGGAAGCGCAGGATCGGCTTGCTCGCTTCGGTACGGGCGTCGTTGGCTCCGGCGAGTTCGGGCAGCGGCTCGGTCCTGGCGTACTGGTGGGCCAGTGGCAGCAGCGGTACGTCCACCCCGGCCAGGGCGCCGATCACCGGACCCCAGAAGCCGGCGGCCGAGACGACATGATCGGCGGGGAAGGTCCCCCGGTCGGTGACCACACCCGTCACCCGGCCGCCCGCCCGCTCGATGCCGGTCACGGTGTGCCGCTCCAGGAAGCGGGCGCCGCGGCGCCCGGCCCGCGCCATCTGGGCGCGGCAGGCGGGCAGGGCGCGGGCCAGGCCGTCGTCGGGGGTGTGGAAACCGCCGTGGAGCATGGTCTCGTCGAGCATCGGCCAGAGCTGCTTGCACTGCTGCGGGGTGAGCAGTTCGCCGCGTACGCCCCAGGAGGCGGCGAGCCCCGCCTTGCGGTGCAGGTCGGCCCAACGGGCCTCGGTGGTGGCGATTTCAAGGCCACCCACGGGGTGGAAGCACGGCAGTCCGTCGACGTCGAGGGCGCCGAACTTCTGGACCGTGTACGCCGCGAACCCGGTCATGGTCTTGGAGGGGCCGGTCTGGAAGACCAGGCCGGGAGCGTGTGAGGTGGAGCCGCCGGGGGCGGGCAGCGGGCCCTGTTCGAGGACGGTGACATCGCTCCAGCCACGGGCGGTCAGCTCGTCGGCGAGGGAGCAGCCGACGATGCCGGCACCGATGACCACCACACGGGAACTGTTTGCGGGCGTACGGGACATGGCCCTCCTCCTGCCGACCCAGTGTTGCGCACTGCACGATCGGTTGCGCGATGAGAGACATCGTGGGAGCGCCGCGTCGGCAGCGTCAAGGGGTCCGGGCCAGCACTTCGTAAAGGGCTGGTTACGGCCGCGTACGCGACAGGCGGGGCCGGAGTTCGGGATCCGGCCCCGCCTGCATCCACCCTCCTGTCACCCGCTCAACAGGCGTACCCCATCCGCCGCGACAGCTCCTCGGCGGCGGCGACGGTGCGCTTGACCACCTCCGTCAGCCGCTCCTCGGCCAGCCGGTAGGCGGGCACCGACACACTGAGCGCCCCGATGACCGCGCCGTCGTGTGCCCGCACCGGCGCGGCCACCGCCCGCAGCCCGAGCTCCAGCTCCTCGATCGCCACCGCGAAGCCCCGCTCGACCACCTCCGCCAGCTCCCGGCGCAGCGCGGCCGCCGAGGTGACCGTCCGCTCGGTCAGCCGCGCCAACTTCCGTTCCAGTACGGCCTGTTGGACCGGCTCCGGCTGGTATGCGAGCAGCGCCTTGCCGCTGGACGTGGCGTGCAGCGGGGTGCGCCGGCCGAGCCAGTTCTGCGCGGTGACCGATGCCGGGCCACGCGCCTGCATGATGTTGACGGCGGCGTTGTTGTCGAGCACCGCGATATTGACCGTCTCCCCCAGCTCGTCGGCGAGGTCGCGGCAGACCGCCGCGCCCTCCTGCGAGATGTCCAGCCGTACCGCCGCGGCACCGGCCAGCCGCAACACCCCCGCACCGAGGTAGTACTTGCCGCGCTCCTGCTCCTGCGCGACCAGCCCCCGGTTCTCCAGCACCCCGAGCAGCCGGAACGCGGTCGACTTGTGTACGCCCAGTTCGTCGGCGACCTCGGTCACCCCGGCCTCGCCGTGCCGGGCGAGGATCTCCAGGACCGTGACGGCGCGGTCCACCGACCGCACCGCGCTGACCGGCCCTTTCGCCGCTTTCTCCGCCGCCCGCCCCGCCATTGTCATGCCCGTTGTCGCGCCCGCTGCCGCGTCCGTCGCCCAGTCCGTCATCCGCCCGACCTCGCCGCCCGGCACCCCGCTCCGGGGCCGCCGTTCACGGGGACCGCTTGACGCCATGGCTCACCCTCGGGATTCTGTTGCGCATAACGCTCCACCATGCGCGGTGCGAAACGCGACCGTGCCGAAGGGGCCGAACCGTAACTGGGGGCCCTGGTGATTCCCACCCGCTGCCACTGCCACTCCCACTGCGTCTCGCACCGCGTCTCCCACCGCCACTGCTGTTGGCACTGCCACATCGATACCGCTCCTCCGATCGCCGTCGTCCACGCCGACGGAGAGCTGTCCGCCATCGGCGACACCCGCCCCCACCAGGACGCCTTGCGCTTCGGCGGCCGGCCGCAGGGGTGTCTGGTCGGGTGCCCCCTGCACGCCGCTTCATTCGATCTCGCCGCCGAGGAGGGCTTCACCGCATGAAATCAATCGCTGTCATCGGGGCCTCGCTGGCCGGGCTGTACGCCGCGCGGGCCCTGCGCTCCCAGGGCTTCGACGGCCGTCTGGTCATCGTCGGGGACGAACCACACCGCCCCTACGACCGCCCGCCGCTGTCCAAGAACTTCCTCACCGCCGCCACCGCCGACCCCGGCCAACCGGCCCTCGCCGACGCCGAAGAGACCGCCGAACTCGACGCCGAATGGCTGCTCGGCACCCGCGCCACCGGGCTCGACACCGGCGGGCGCGCGGTGCTCCTCGACGGCGGCCGGTCCCTCGTCACCGACGGCGTGGTGATCGCCACCGGAGCCACCCCGCGCCGCCTCCCCGGCCCGGAACCCACCGGAACCCACACCCTGCGCACCCTCGACGACGCTCGGGCCCTGCGCGACGACCTGACCCGTGGCCCGGCCCAGGTCGTCGTGATCGGCGCCGGCTTCATCGGCGCCGAGGTCGCCTCGTCCTGCGCCGCCCTCGGCCACGACGTCACCGTGGTCGAGGCCGCCCCGCTCCCCCTCGTACCTCAACTCGGCCCCGAAATGGCCCAGTTCTGCGCCGCCCTGCACGCGGACCACGGAGTCCGCCTCCTCACCGGGGCCGGCGTCGCCCGCCTCCACGGTGGCGGCACCGACCACCACCTCACCGGGGTCGAACTGACCGACGGCCGGCTGCTCCCCGCCTCCGTGGTCGTCGTCGGCATCGGCGTACGCCCGCAGACCGACTGGCTCGCGGGCTCCGGGCTACCGCTCGAGGACGGGGTGCGCTGCGACGCGGGCTGTGTCACCCCACTCCCCAACATCGTGGCCGTAGGCGACGTGGCCAGGGTCGACGGCACCCGCGCCGAGCACTGGACCAGCGCCACCGAACAGCCCACCGTCGCCGTACACAACCTCCTCGCCGGCCACACCGCCACCACCCATCGGCCGAACCCCTACTTCTGGTCCGACCAATACGGCATCCGCATCCAGTTCGCCGGCCACCGCCTCCCCACGGACGTCCCCCACATCCTCGAAGGCTCCCCCGAAGACCGCAGCTTCCTCGCCACCTACGACCGCAACGGCCACACCACCGCCGCCCTCGCCCTCAACCGCCCCCGCCCCTTCATGCGCCTCCGCCGCGAACTCACCCGCGCGGCACAGGCGACGTCGGCCTAGGTGCGCCGTTCGGTTCGCCTCACCTCAAGGTCCGGGCCTCCCGTGGTGCGGCGCGGCGGCCCTTGCCGGGGCCCGCGCCCGCCTCACGGTGTCGGTGCACCACGCCTCAGGCGAGCCGTTTCCCGTTGTCCACATGCCGCGCCTTCGGCACCCCGCTGAACCGCCCGGACTGCCCGGCCGGTGCCGCCCGCATCACCCGTTCCGAGCCCGCCCGTTGCTCCTCCGTCTCGTCGACCGACGCCACATCGGTCCAGTAGATGTCGAGCATGGTGCGCAGCGTGGTCGGCTCACCGCTCGCTCCTATCGGCACCGAGATCTGTTCCAGGGCCCGCCACAATTCATAGTCCGATTGCTCGGCAATTCCCCCGGCCCGGGCGTGCGCGGCCTGATGCCGCTGGACGGCGAGGGCCAGTTTGCGCAGGCATTCGCGGTGTTCCTGGGCCACGCTGTTGTTTGCGGAGCGGTTCAGGTCGCGCTTGGCACGGTTGACGTCGGCAAGGGCGTTCTGCACGGTACGGGCAAAATTCGCGGCGCGGTGCCGCCATTCTTCGTACTCGTTCCGCGTATCGAACCATTCCTTCTTTCCGGCCGGTCCACGGGCAAAGCATTCGGCCTGGAATGCCTCGCGTTCGGCCTTTCGTTTCCGCAAGGCGGAGACATTACGCTGCACCAGGCCGGACAGCGTTTCGCGGGTGCGGTCGATAAGGGGGCGGCTGAGAAGTAATTCCCAGACTTCCTGGTCGCGTGCCGGCGGGTGGGCATTGTCGAGGACAAGCCGTTCATAGGTGTCGTCGGTGAGCGCGGTAAGGGTTCGGACGTCCATCGGGCGGCCTCCGTGCCGGTTGGGCGTTGCCGGCTCCATGGTGACGGCCGGGTCCGGCATCCGGACAGGGCGCACGACGATCACAAAGGCGCCCCCGCCGCCGATACAGGGCGCACGGCAATCCGTCCGAGCGCACCCCTTGACACCCCGCCCCCGCACGGCCGACGATCCCGGGGTGAACCTGTCAGACAGCCAGACAGCTGGCGATATGCCCAGGCGGATCACCGCGATGGAAGCGGTGCTGACGCATCTCCGCAGCGCCATCGAGCGCGGTGACTACGCGGTCGGCGACAAGCTGCCCTCGGAGGCGGAGCTGTGCCGACGCCTGGAAGTGAGCCGGCCCGTTCTCCGGGAGGCGCTGCGGGCGCTGCAGACGATGGGGCTGACGGTCTCGCGTACCGGCAAGGGCACCTTCGTCGTATCCGCCGGGGCGGTGGAGGATCCGACCTTCGGTGACTACACGGCCAGCGACCTCCTGGAAGTGCGTCGGCATGTGGAGATCCCGGTGGCCGGGTACGCGGCGGTGCGCCGTACGGCCGAGGATCTCGATCACCTCACCCATCTGCTGGAGCGGATGGAGCGGGAGACCGACACCACCGCCTGGGTGGCGATGGACACCCTCTTCCACCTGGCCGTCGCCCAGGCAGCGCGGAATCCGGTCTTCCGGCGGGTCATCGAGGAAATCCGCGATGCGCTGGCCCGCCAGTCGGCCTTCCTCAACGAGCTCGGCGGACGGCGCGAGCAGTCGAACCGCGAGCACCGGGCGATCGTCGAGGCGCTGGTCGACCAATCCGAGCACGACGCGGTGGAAGCCATGGCCCACCACCTCGCCCGCGTCGAGACGACGCTGACCACCATCGTGCGGCCGCCACACCGTACGGACCCCTCCCCCGACCCAGAGGACCCAACGTGAGCGAGCAATTCCTCCGGCAGGCAGAACGGGACCAAGAGCAAGAGCGGGAACACAAGAGGCAGAGCCAGGCGCAGGCGCCCGGGCACGGGCCCGGGCAGAATCCGAGTGGCGGGCATGTTGATGCCGGCGATGCGGGATATCAGAAGTCCCTTACCTCGCGGCACATCAATATGATCGCCATCGGCGGGGCCATCGGCACCGGACTGTTTCTCGGTGCGGGCGGCCGGCTCGCGGACGCCGGGCCGTCCCTGGCGGTGGCCTACGCGGTCTGCGGAATCTTCGCCTTTCTCGTGGTACGGGCCCTGGGCGAACTGGTGCTGCACCGGCCGTCGTCCGGCGCCTTCGTCTCGTACGCCCGTGAGTTCCTCGGCGAGAAAGGGGCGTACGTCGCGGGCTGGATGTACTTTCTGAACTGGGCGACCACCGGAATCGCTGATATCACGGCAGTGGCGACATATACCCACTACTGGGGCATGTTCTCCAACGTCCCCCAGTGGGTGATCGCGCTCATCGCACTCGCGGTCGTACTGACCGTGAACCTCATCTCCGTGAAGATATTCGGCGAATTGGAATTCTGGTTCGCGATCATCAAGGTCGGCGCGCTGGTCCTCTTCATGCTGATCGGCATCTTCCTGCTGGTCACCCAGCAGCCGGTCGGCGGCCACTCCCCCGGCCCGGCGCTGATCACGGACCACGGCGGCATCTTCCCGACCGGCACGCTCGCGATGCTGCTGGTGGTCCAGGGTGTGGTCTTCGCCTATGCGTCGGTCGAGCTGGTCGGCGTCACGGCGGGCGAGACCGCGGAGCCGCGCAAGGTCATGCCGCGGGCGATCAACTCCATCATGTGGCGGGTGGCACTGTTCTACGTCGGCTCGGTGGTGCTGCTGACGATGCTGATGCCGTGGAGCTCGTACTCGGCCGACGAGAGCCCGTTCGTCACCGTGCTGTCCAACGTCGGGGTGCCGGCGGCGGGCGGGGTCATGAACCTCGTCGTCATGACCGCCGCCCTGTCCAGCCTCAACTCCGGCCTCTACTCCACCGGCCGGATCCTGCGCTCCATGGCGGTGTCCGGGTCCGCGCCGCGGTTCACCGGCGTGATGAGCCGCAGTCAGGTCCCGTACGGCGGCATCCTCCTCACCTCCGGCATCTGCGTACTGGGCGTGGGCCTCAACTACGTCGTGCCGAGCGAGGCGTTCGAGATCGTGCTGAACTTCGCGGCGATCGGCATCCTCAGCACCTGGGCCATGATCATGGTCTGCCATCTGCTCTTCTGGCGAAAGACGCGGGCCGGACAGCTCGTCCGCCCCGACTACCGCCTCCCCGGCTCGCCATGGACCGAGTTCGTGACGCTCGGCTTCCTTGCGACGGTGCTGGTGCTGATGTGGGCCGACGGCGGGGCCGGCCGGACGACGATCGCCTCACTGCCCGTGATCGTGGCCGCGCTGGTCGGCGGCTGGTTCCTGGTACGGCGCCGGGTCGGGGCCGTACGGGATGCGGCGGCGCGGGAGAACGCCGACAGCATGGCATCCAGGAGCGCGGGAGCCGGCGAGGAGTAGCGAGCGAGGGGGGCTGGACAGAAGCGGCGAGAAACAGCGAAAAGCAGCGGAAGCAACGAGAAGTGATCATGAGTCAGAACAGCGGCCGTCGGCCCTTTGGCCGTCAGACCGTCGACCCACCGCCCCGCCGTACCCCAGGTGCCCCGCCCGATGTCCGGGAGCCGGGCCATGTGCCCCTCGCCCATGTGGTACGCGGGGGTCTGGTCGAGGGGGTCCACCACGGTTCGGTCGTCGTGCTGGCGGCGGACGGCAGCGTGGAGTTCCAGGCGGGCGATATCGAGGCAGCGTTCTTTCCGCGCTCGGCGCTCAAGCCCGTCCAGGCGGTGGGCCTGCTGCGCGCGGGGCTGCCGCCGCTGGACGCCCCGTCGCTGGCTCTCACCGCGGCCAGCCACTCCGGCGAGGAACGCCATCTGGCCACCGCCCGGCGCATGCTGCACTCGGCCGGGCTGACCGAGGACGACCTGCGCAATGTGCCGGATCTCCCCTACGGGGCCGCGGTACGCGATGCCTGGCTGCGGCGGGGCCTGGCGCCCTCCCGGCTCGCGCAGAACTGCTCGGGCAAGCACGCCGCCATGCTCATGACGGCCCATGCGCAGGGCTGGCGCCTCGAGAGCTACCTCGATCCCGGGCATCCGCTCCAGTGGGAGATCGCCGCGGCGGTGGAGGACCTGACCGGGCAGGGCATCGCCCGGGTCACGGTCGACGGCTGCGGGGCGCCGCTGTTCTCCGTATCGCTGCACGGTCTCACCAGAGCCGTTGCCCGGCTGGCGACGGCCGCGCCCGATACGGACGAAGGGCGGGTCGCGTACGCCCTGCGCGAGCACCCGGAGATGGTCGCGGGGGACGGGCGCGACGTCACCCAGCTGATGCGCGCGGTGCCCGGACTGATCGCCAAGGACGGGTTCGAGGGAGTGCAGATCGCGGCGCTGCCGGACGGCCGCGCGGTCGGCGTGAAGATCGCCGACGGCGCCGACCGCGCCCGGATGCCGGTGACGGCCGCCGCCCTCGAGCGCTGCGGCGTCGATCCCCGCGTCCTCTCCGCCTTCGCCGCCACACCGGTCATCGGAGGCGGCGAGACGGTCGGCTCCCTACGGGCGGCGGGGGCGATGGCCGCCTGCTCCCCCGAACCCTTCGCACCCGCCCCATAAGCCCTCTCCACAGCCCCTCCCCCTCCCACCCAAGGACTTCTCCACCATGACTGCCGCCGTCGGCCACCGCCGCGAACACGACCTCCTCGGCGACCGCGAGATACCCGCCGACGCCTACTGGGGCGTCCATACCCTGCGCGCCAGGGAGAACTTTCCGATCACCGGTACGGCCATCTCCGCCTACCCGCATCTGATCAACGCCCTCGCCGCCGTCAAAGAAGCCGCGGCGCGGGCCAACCAGGATCTGGGGCTGCTCGCCCCGAAGAAGGCCGATGCCATTGCGGCCGCCTGCCGGGAAATCCGTGAACAGGGGCTGCTGCACGACCAGTTCGTCGTCGATGTCATCCAGGGCGGTGCCGGAACGTCGACAAACATGAACGCCAACGAGGTGATCGCGAACCGGGCGCTGGAAATCCTGGGCCACACCAAGGGCGACTACGGCCAGCTGCACCCCAACGAGGACGTCAACCTCGGCCAGTCGACCAATGACGTCTACCCGACCGCCGTGAAGGTGGCCACCGTGATCGCCGTACACGAACTGCTCGCGGCAATGACGGTGCTGCGCGAGGCATTCGCCGCCAAGGCCGCGGAATTCCGCGACGTCCTCAAGATGGGGCGTACCCAGCTGCAGGATGCCGTGCCGATGACGCTGGGGCAGGAGTTCTCCGCGTATGCCGTGATGCTCGAGGAGGACGAGAGCCGGCTCGCCGAGGCCGCCCTTCTCATTCATGAGATCAACCTTGGCGCCACCGCGATCGGCACCGGGCTCAATGCCCCCGAGGGTTACGCGGAAGCGGCGCGCCGTCACCTCGCCGCGATCACCGGGCTGCCGCTGGTCACCGCGGCCAACCTGGTGGAGGCCACCCAGGACTGCGGTGCCTTTGTGCATCTGTCCGGCGTCCTCAAGCGCATCGCCGTCAAGCTCTCCAAGAGCTGCAACGATCTGCGACTGCTCTCCTCCGGCCCGCGCGCGGGGCTCGCGGAGATCAATCTGCCGCCGGTGCAGGCGGGTTCGAGCATCATGCCCGGCAAGGTCAACCCGGTGATCCCCGAGGTCGTCAACCAGGTCGCCTTCGAGGTGATCGGCAATGACGTCACCATCACCATGGCCGCCGAGGCGGGCCAACTCCAGCTCAATGCGTTCGAGCCGGTCATCCTGCACTCGCTCTCGGAGAGCATCACCCATCTTGGGGCCGCCTGCCGCACCCTCGCCGAACGCTGTGTCTCCGGCATCACCGCGAACACCGAGGCCCTGCGCGCGACCGTGGAGAACTCCATCGGCCTGGTCACGGCGCTCAACCCGCACATCGGCTACACCGCCGCAACCGCCATCGCCAAGGAGGCACTGGCCACCGGTCGCGGCGTGGCGGAACTGGTGCTGGAACAGGGACTGCTGCCGGCCGACCGCCTCGCGGCACTCCTACGGCCGGAGGTACTGGCGGGACGGTAGGGGGCGGTAGGCGCGGTAGGGGCGGGGACAGCGGCAGTGCCGTAGTCGGAGCGCGGGGGCCGACCGGAAGGCAGGTCCGGCAGTCGTCTCCCGCACCGCTTCCGACCTGCCCTTTCGCCGTAGCGCGTGGCGCGCGGCCGGACACCCTCGATTTGGTGAACGTCACATACCGATGACATGGGACAAATTCGGACAAATAGCCCTACTCGTTCGAGGTGATCACCACCGGGCCACGTATCGTCACCGTGGCCCATGAACCCTGGCCCCTGAACGGAACTGAGCCGCAACCCCGAATCCTGGCGGCCGGAACGGAATTCCTTATGCACGCATCGCGCATCTCTCGCTGCGCACGCCGCGGGCTGGTCGCGGTGGTGGCCGGCGGATCGCTGCTGACGGCCCTCGGCGCGGCGAGCCCGGCCGCGGCGAGCACCGCCAGCGCCCCGGCGGGCGGCTCGAAGGTCGTCTGCACCTCGAAGGAGCCCGGCCTGGCACCCAAGCTGTCGCACGACATCGCCGGTGCCCTCGACGGGCGCAAGGGCCGTTCGGCGCTGGCCGTCTATGACCGGCCCACCGGGACCACCTGCTGGTACCGGGCCGGTGCGCATTTCGATTCCGCGAGCGTGGTGAAGGTCACCGTGCTCGGGGCACTGCTCCGCCAGGCAGGCGAGGCACACCGCCACCTCACGCCGCAGGAGGCCCGCTGGGCCACCGCGATGATCACCAAGTCGGACAATGCCTCGACCGACGCCCTCTGGCACCGGATCGGGCCCGCCGGGATCAAGCGGTTCCTGGACCTGGCGGACATGCACCAGACGGTGCCGGGCAAGCGTGGGTCGTGGGGGCTCACCCAGATCACCGCGGGCGACCAGCTCAAGCTGATGCAGCTGCTCACGTCGCAGAATGCGGTGCTCAGCCCGTCCGACCGCGCCTACGCGCTCAACCTGATGAACCGGGTCGAGGCGGACCAGCAGTGGGGCGTGCCCGCCGGTGCCCCCGCCTCGGCGACGGTGCACGTCAAGAACGGCTGGCTGCCCCGGGCAACCAACGGCTGGCGGGTACACAGCGCCGGCGCCTTCACCGGAAGCGGTCACGACTACGGCATGGCCGTCCTCTCCCACGGAAACCGCACCATGGATTACGGCGTGGGCACCATCGAGGGAGCCGCGCGGGTCATCCAGCGCGACCTGACCGCGACCGGGACGTAGTCCGCGGACCGGTACACCGCCGCGTCCGCCCCCCGCGCGACAACAGCATCAGCAACGGCCCGTCGAATTTGCCGCCGATCCCGACGGGCCGTTGTCATGCCGTCCGGACGCGAGGGGCACCCTTCCACCCCGCTGGGTCAGGCGGTCGACGGCCGCACAGAGGCGGTCCGCGGTGTCATGGCCCCTCCTCGACAGCCGCCCAAATAGTCATGGGTGTGATTAGTCATTTTCTTGACTATGATCGGGAGGAGTCCGTGAGCGGAGACACAGAGGGTGGAGAGGAGGGCGTCCGATGGCTTTGCGTCATGCAGTGCTGGCGGCGCTGCTCGACGAGGAGTTGAGCGGCTACCAGCTGGCCAAGGTGTTCGACCTGGGTGTGGCGAACTTCTGGCACGCGCTGCCGCAGCAGTTGTACGCCGAGCTGACCAAGCTGGAGAAGGAGGGGCTGATCGCGGGCCGGGAGGTGGTCCAGGACACCCGGCCCAACAAGCGCCTGTTCCAGGTCACCGACGCCGGACTGGCCGAGCTGGAACGCTTCACGGCGACCGCCACCAAGCCCTCCGTCATCCGTGACGACCTGCTCGTGAAGGTCCAGGCCGCCGACCACGTCGACAGCGAGGCGCTGGTTGCCCAGCTCACCGAGCGGGCCGGCTTCGCCGAGGCCAAGATCGGGCTGCTGGACGCGCTGTTGCGGAAGATGCGAGGTGACCGCAGCGAGGAGGAATTCCTGCGCGACGGCGAACGGATCGGCCCGTATCTGACCTGCCTGCGCGGCCTCGCCTTCGAGCGGGGCAACCGGGACTGGTGCGAGCGCACCGTGGCGGTCCTTCGGGAGAGGCGGGCGGCTCATGCCCGGAGATGACCACCTGCGCTTCGTCGCCCTGGGCGACAGCCAGACCGAGGGGGTCGGCGACGGCGACGACACCGTGGGCCTGCGGGGGTGCGCCGACCGGCTCGCCGAAAGGCTCGCGCTGCACCACCCCGGCGTCCAGTACGCCAACCTGGCCGTACGCGGCCGCCTCGCCGGGCAGGTCCGCGAGGAACAGCTCGCGCCCGCCCTCGCCCTGCGCCCGGACCTGGCCACCGTCATCGCCGGGGTCAACGACCTGCTGCGGCCCCGGTTCGACGCCGATGAGGTGGCCGGCCACCTGGAGGCGATGTTCGCGGCACTCACCGGCCAAGGTGTCCGCGTCGCGACCGTCACCTTTCCCGACGTCGCACGGATCACCCCGCTCGCCCGCCCGCTCAGCTCCCGCGTCACCGCGCTGAACCACCGCATCCGGCAGGCGGCGCACCGACACCGCGTCGCCGTCGCCGAGACCTCCCACCACCCTGTGGTCACCGACGCGCGCCTGTGGAGCCCGGACCGGCTCCACGCCGGCCCACTCGGCCACGACCGGATCGCCGCGGCTCTCGCCCACGCCCTCGACCTGCCCGGCAGCGACGACTCCTGGACCCACCCGCTGCCCGCCCAAGCAGCCGTCCCCTCCGGATGGCGCACCCTCGGGGGCGAACTCCGGTGGGTCGCCTCCTTCGTCGGTCCCTGGCTGGGCAGACGGCTGCGCGGCCACTCCTCCGGCGACGGACGCACCGCCAAACGCCCGGACCTCCTTCCCGTACGGACCGCCCCCGCCGGCGGCGAGACGGCGGAGGACGGCACATCGGTGTAGGCCCCTCCCCCTCGCCCCTCCCTCCGGCTCAACCAAGCGCCTGAAATATGCCGGTTTCACCCTTGTAGCCGGTTTCCTGCTCGGTACTCGCTGGAAGTCAACCCCGGGTATCCAGCTCCGGCAGATCCCGCGCACGAGGCCGGAGACCGAGAAGGAGGAGAGCGGATATGGGCGCACCGCAGCACAACGGCCACAAGCGCTTGAGCGCCAAGGAAGTCTCCCTGCTCATCGAGGGCGGCGAGCTCGGCGCAAGCAAGCGGGCGGGGGCCAGAGGGGCCACTCCGGTGTTCATCGAGCCGGAGAAGTTGCAGAAGGAGATCGAGCTCCATGTGTGCATGGGGCTGAACTCCTGCAAGGGCCACGGTGTCAACGGGACCGGCGACATGGCCGGCATGGGGGAATGCGCGACCGTCTTCCACGTCTGTCACGGCGACAACGAGTGCCGGGGGCAAGGTGGTTGCGGCTACAGCGGCAGCGACGCGGAGCAGGCCAAACCCGGCAATCAGGAGTGCCGCTGGAACGGCAGCTGCGCCAGTCCCGTCAACGAGGGCAGGGTGCATGCCGCCGGGCCCTATCGCGGCACGAGCGTATGGAAGCGGGCCCGCAAGATCTTCGAGGAGCGGATGTATACGGCCGGGAGACCCTTCGGCCCGTCTCCCGGCGAGGGTTTCCCCGACAACCTGGTACCTCCGTACGAAGAGAAGCGGAAGATCCCCCACGTTCCCAAGGGTTCCGGCGTATGACCGTTGGCAATGCCCCGGCGGCCGGGTCCGCGACGCGACGGAGGCGTGCCCATGCCCCGTATCCCTTGCCGGAGAGCGACTTGGGGTTCGGCGTCGGGCTGCGCACCCCGCATCTGGGATATGTGCTGGCGCACTGGCCGCAGGTGGACTGGTTCGAGATCATCTCCGAGAACTTCATGGACTCGGGCGGATATCCACGCCATGCGCTCGACCGGATCGCGGAGCGCTATCCGGTGGTCATGCACGGGGTCTCGCTGTCGATCGGCAGCACCGACCCGCTCGACCTCGCCTACCTGGGCCGGCTGCGCCGCCTGGCCGACGCGACCGGGGCGCACTGGGTCTCCGACCACATCTGCTGGACGGGAGTGGCCGGCCTCAACACCCACGATCTGCTGCCGGTCCCGTTCACCGAGGAGTCCCTGGCCCATATGGCCCGCCGGGTACGGGCCGTACAGGACGTCCTGGAACGTCCGCTCGTACTGGAGAACCCCAGCAGCTACGCGGAGTTCACCGGATCGGCGATGAGCGAGTGGGAGTTCGTCTCCCGGCTGGCCGCCGAGTCCGGCTGCGGACTGCTGCTGGACGTCAACAACGTCTATGTCTCCTCCGTCAACCACGGTTTCGACCCCGAGGAGTACGTACGGGCACTGCCGCACGAGCGCGTGGTGCAGATCCATCTCGCCGGCCACACCGACCTCGGCACCCATATCGTCGACACCCACGACCGTCCGGTGGCCGACCCGGTGTGGCAGCTGTACCGGCTGGCGACCTCCCTGACCGGGCCGGTCGCCACCCTGCTCGAGTGGGACGACGACATCCCCGCCTTCCCCGAACTGCTCGACGAGCTGGCCAAGGCACGCCAGTACGCCGGCGCGGCCGGCGACGCGGGCGCGCGGGTGCTCTGTGGCTAGTCCGGCCGGCCCGCCCGTCACCCTGGCCGACACCCAGCGCTGGCTCCAGCACGCCATCCTCGACCCGGCCGGGCCGCCCGGCACCGTCGACGAAGTGCTCACCCGCTCCCGCGAGTTGAGCTCTCGGCAGCGGCTCGATGTCTACCGGCGCGGCTACCGTCTGCGCCTGCTGGAGGTGATGCGCGGGCTGCACCCCGGCCTGCGGGCCCTGCTGGGTCCCGAGCTCTTCGACGACTTCGCGCTCGACTACCTCGAGGCCTGCCCGTCCCGCTCGTACACCCTCTTCCAGCTGGACGCACGCTTCGTCGATCATCTCCGCGCCCATCGGCCCGACCGTAATCTGCCCAGCGGCCGGCGCGAGGGCTGGGTGGACCTGATCGTCGATCTCGCACGCTACGAGCGGGCCTTCGCCGAGGTCTATGACGGCCCCGGCACCGAGGGCGGGCCGTCGCCGCACTCCGGCCCCGCTCCGGCACCGGCCGCGTGCCTGCGAGTGCTGCGGGTCTGCGCGCCCGTACACACCTACCACGCGACGGTCCGCCGCGGGCTGCCCGCCGAACCGCCCGCGCCGGGGCCCGTACACCTGGCCCTGTCGCGGCGTGACTACGTGGTCAAGGTGACCGAACTGGAGCCGGACGGCTACCGGTTGCTGTCCGCGCGGCTCGCCGGGGACCGTGCGCCCCGGTCATGACCTTTCGTCAGATCCCCGTGAGTGAACGTGAGTGAAGGAGCATCCACGATGGCGACCGCAACCCTGACCAAGGCGCACGTACCACCCGTCATGGCCCTCTGGCCGGTGGACCCCACCAGCAAGAAGGAGGATCTGACGCAGCTGCAGAACCACCTGCTGCAGGCTGCCTATCTGGAGATGTCGACGGTCCCGATGTATCTGTACGCCATGCTCTCGATCGAGACGCGCGGCTCTTCGCAGTGGGATCCGGGAATGGGCGCCTTTCGGCTGATCCGCAGCATCGTGGTCGAGGAGATGCTGCATCTGTCCCTGGTCCGGAACATGCTGGTGGCGCTCGGCGGCCGGAAGAAGATCAAGTTCTACGACAAGAAATTCATGCCGAGCTATCCGTCGCTCATGCTGCACCGCTGGCCCGAGCTGACCCTGCATCTGGGTCCCTGCACCAAGGAGCTGGTCCGGGGCGTCTTCATGGAGTTCGAACTCCCGAAGCAGGATCAGACCACCGACGAGGCGATCCCCGATGGCTGGTACCGGACCATCGGGGAGTTCTACCAGTCCGTCGGGGAACGTCTCGCCGCCCTCGACAAGAAGACCAAGGGCAAGGTCTGGAAGGGCAACGAACCGGAGTTCCAGTACGTGGACGCGTACTGGAACAAGGACGGCGGTGGCGCGCCGCTCATCGTGAGCGACCTGAAGAGCGCGCAGGACGCCATGAAAATCATCGTGGAGCAGGGGGAAGGGATCGACCCCAAGAGCCCGTCGGTGCCGATCAACCCGCTCAAGCCGGTCCCCGGGCTCGACGAGTTGCCCCACTACACGAAGTTCAAGCGGATCGCCGACGGGGTCGAGCCGCTGGGGTTCGTCCACAACCTGCCCACCGACCCGAAGTCCGCGGACTACGGCAAGAAGGAAGAGCCCGCGGCGCACAGCATCAACACCCTGTTCAACGCGGCGTACTGCTACACGATGCACATGCTGGACGTCATCTACGACACGTCGTGGAAGGATCTCGCGCCGGGCAAGGAGAACCAGCGCTATCACCTGGAGCGTACGTTCATCTCGCTGATGCAGGGTGTGCTGGTGACCGTGGCCGAGACCATGGTCGCCAGCCGGCTCCACGGCCCGGTCTCGATGATCCAGAACCCGGGTCCGACGTTCGAGTTCTACCAGCTGCCCGAGCAGGGCAAGAAGGCCCACCTCATCAAGCTGTGCGAGCAGACCATGCACTACTTCCCCGAGCTCGGTGGGGACAACAGCGTGCTCTGGCTGCTGAACAAGATGCCGGACGTCTGATCCGCGGGCAGGCGGCGGGCCTGCCCCGCGCGCGCGAACAGGCGGCGCCGCTCGGGCAGCGCCGCCTGCGTCGGCCATGGGCCCCGGGTCAGGAGTCCTTCTGCTCCGTCCCCGCGATGATCGCGGCCACGGCGGCGGCGATGCTGGCCTCGGCGGCCTTCTTGTCGATGCCGAGGTCGGCGAGGACGCCCGTACCGGCCTCGAGTTCCAGCAGGGCGAGCAGGATGTGCTCGGTGCCGATGTAGTTGTGCCCCAGGCGCAGGGCCTCCCGGAAGGTGAGCTCCAGCGCCTTCTTCGCCCGGGCGTCGAAGGGGATGAGCGCCGGCAGCTCGTCGGCCGCGGGCGGCAGGACCGCGGTGACGGCCTCCCGTGCGGACTCCGCGGACACACCCTGCTCGAAGATCGCGCGCGCCCCGAGACCCTCCGGCTCGGACAGGAGCCCCAGCACCAGGTGCTCGGGGCGGATTTCGTTGCTGGACGCCGCGCGGGCTTCCTCCTGCGCCACCACCACGACCTTGCGCGCCCGCGGGGTGTACCGGCCGAACCCCTGTTGCGGGTCGAGATCCGACGGTTCGCCGGGCCCCTTCGCCACAAAGCGCTTCTGCGCCGCCTGCTTGGTGACCCCCATGCTCGTGCCGATGTCCGTCCAGGACGCGCCCGAGCGCCGCGCCTGGTCCACGAAGTGGCCGATCAGATGGTCGGCCACATCGCCGAGGTGCTCGGCGGCGATCACCGCGTCGGAGAGCTGGTCGAGCGTGTCGGAGTGGACCTTCTTGATGGCCTCGATCAAGTCGTCGAGGCGGACCGGATTCGTTGTGCGGTCTGAATTCCCCATGCGTCAACCGTAGATTGACGATGCCCTGACCGTCAACCCCGAGTTGACGATGGGATGGGCAACGGCATTGACAAGTCATGCCTGCTTGGCACGTCCTGCCACCCACCGCGTACCGTTGGACCTTCATCCATACGGTCGGTCGCCCACCCCATGGGCACGGGCAGCGCAGCAGAGGTGGCAACAGCAGTGCGTCGACGGCTCTTTCTTTCTCGTACGGCAGGTATGGCGGGTGCGGCGGCATGGGGACTCACCGGCTGCGGCTCGGGGGACGCGGCCGGCAAGAACGTGACCCTGAAGGTGATGGCGGCGAGTTACGGGAAGAGCGTCGGCTCGTCCCTCGTCGGCCGGTGGCGCCAGACCATCGCCGCCTTCGAGAAGCAGCACCCGAAGATCAAGGTCGACCTGGAACTCGTCCCCATCGGCCAGATCGACCAGACGCTCGCCCGCCGGGTCGAGAGCGGGAAGGCACCCGACATCGCGCAGTCGTACGTGTTCGCCGACTACGCCGAGGCCGAGCAGCTCTACAAGGTCGAGGAACTCTTCAACATCGCCACACAGGCCGACTTCATCACCTCCTTCGCCCGCGCCGGGGAGATCAGCTACATCCAGTACGGGATTCCGTTCCTGGCCAGTACGCCGCGGCTCTTCTACAACAAGAGCCTCTTCACACGGGCGGGGGTCGGCGGCCCGCCCACCTCCTGGGCCGAGTTGCGCAACGCGGCCCGCGCGCTCAAGTCGGCCGGGGTCAAGACGCCGTACGGACTCCAGCTCGGCCCGGAGGCGGCCGAGGACGAGGCGCTGGCGTGGATGCTGGCGGCCGGCGGCGGCTATTCGGGGACATCCGGGTACGACTTCGCGAGGCAGGAGAACGTCGAGGCGCTGACCTGGCTGAAGAACGAGCTGGTGGCGCCGGGGCTGGCCGGTGCCGATCCGGCGCAGTTCAGCCGGACGCCCGCATACGCCGCGTTCCTCAAGGGCGAGGTCGGCATGATGCTGGCCCACCCGGTGCTGATCAAGGCGGCCGAACAGGCCCGGATCCCGTTCGGGAACGCCGCCTTCCCCATGCAGAGCGGCAGCACGGCGGCGCCCCCGGTCGGGCTCAGCGACTGGCTGATGGCGTTCAAGCGGAACGGGCACCGCAACGAATGCGGCGCATTCCTCAGCTTCCTCTTCGGCAAGAAGGCGGCCACCGGGTTCGCGGCGGGCCAGGGGACCCTCCCGGTCACCGCTTCCGGCTCGGCTGCGCTGCGGGCCCAGCCGTCACAGCGGCCCCTGTGGAAATTCATCGACCAGATGCCGAAAGCCGAATTCCATCCGGTGAACCGGAGTTCCTGGCCCAAGGTCCGCGATGCCGTACGGGACCGGATCGGCGGTGCGGTCATCTCGGGCGGCACCGCGCGCTCGACGCTCGATTCGCTTCAGCTGACCGCCAATGCCGCCGAGGCGAGGGCCGCGCGTCAGACCTGACACCTGGCCCGATCTCGGGTGCACCCCCACGCGCCCCCTCGCGTTCCGCCTGGCGGGCGGGGTGCGACGATGGGGCCCGTCATGGATGCGGGGCACATTCTCAGGGGGCTGCGCGCCGCGGTGTTCGCGGCGGTCTGCGTGCTGCTCGCTGCGCTGGGGCACGTCGCGATGTCGGATACCGCGGTGCCCGGGTGGATGCTGCTCGCGGCCGGCACGGGAACCGCGGCCGGCGCCTGGTGCCTGGCCGGGCGCGAACGCGGTCCGCTGCTGGTGGGATTGCTGACGGTGGGCACCCAGGCCGCCCTGCACAGCGCCTTCTCCCTCGGGCAGGCCCTCGCCGACGGCGGTGGTGAACGGGTGTCCCTGGCGCGCCAATGGGCCGACACCTGGCTGTGCGGCGCCCAGGGGATGTCGCTTGCGGACATTGATGCCGCGCAGCGGATGCACCAGGTGCAGCAGGCGCAGCATCAGATGTCTGCGGCGCACGGACTCCATGACGGCATGCCGGGGATGGCCGGCATGAGCGGTGCGCAGGGCATGAGCGATATGGGCGGCATGCATGCCATGGGCGGCGGCGCGGGCGGGATGCTCGCCGTCCACCTGCTCGTCGCGCTGTTGAGCGCGTGGTGGCTGTGGGGCGGGGAGCGGGCGGCGTTCCGGCTCGTACGGGCCGTGTCGGCGCGGGTGTTCGCGCCGCTGGTGCTCATCCTGCGGATCCTGCTGCCCGAGGCGCCGCCCGCCGTGCGCGCCGCACGGCAGGAGCCGCGGCGTGCGGTGCGGAAGCTGCTGCTGGCCCATGCGATGTCGCTGCGGGGTCCGCCGCGTGAGCCGGCTGTCGGCTGACAGCACGGTCGAACACCCGGGCCGTACGGGGCAGGTGCCGACGGCGGTCCCGGGCTCTACTTCGCCGGTCCCGCTGCGCGCGGCGACCGGATCACGCCAAGGACTCCAAGGACTCCAGATGTTGATTCCTGTCCGGACGGGGCGCTCCGGCGTCCCCTCAACCGGGTACCGAACCCGAACGCAAGCGTCCCAGCAGCGCCTCGACGGACGCCGTTCCGCCGTCGGTGTGCGCCGCGGCGCGGCCGGTCTCCGCCTTCAGCGCCCGCGCCCGCGCCTGCCACTGGCGGCAGTCCGCGCAGCCCGAGAGGTGGCCGTCGAGCCGGCGGTCGGTCAGGTCCGGCGGCAGCTCCTCGCCGTCGAGGCGGGCGGAGAGTGCCGTACGGATGCGCATGCAGTGCATGGCTCCATCCTCCCCGAAGCGTGGGCGCACGGCGAGGGGCGGTCGCGGAATGCGGGATGACGAGGCGGTGACGGAGTGGGCGCTGGCCGCCCGTACCGGCGACGAGCGGGCCGTCGAGCAGTTCGTCAGGGCCACTCAGCGCGATGTACGGCGCTATGTGACGCATCTCAGCGGCGATCCGCAGGCCACCGACGACCTGGTGCAGGACACCTATGTCCGGGCGCTGCGCAGCCTGCCGGGGTTCGAGGGGCGGTCGTCGGCGCGGACCTGGCTGCTGACCATTGCCCGGCGGGTGGTGGCGGACCGGATCCGTTCGCTGTCCGTACGGCCCCGGCTGGCGGCCACCGACGACTGGCAGTCGGCGGCGGAACGGGTGCAGCCGCGCGGGGTGCCGGGGTTCGACGAGGGCGTCGCCCTGGCGGAGCTGCTGTCGGCGCTGGGCCCGGGGCGGCGCGAGGCGTTTGTGCTGACGCAGGTGCTGGGGCTGCCCTATGCGGCGGCCGCCGGGGTGATGGGCTGCCCCGTGGGGACGGTCCGGTCCCGGGTGGCCCGCGCGCGGGAGACGCTGATCGCGCGGCTGGCCGAGGCGGAGGCCCGGGAGCCGGTGCCGGGTGACGCGCCGCGCGATCTCGCGGGGGCGGTCGCCTGACGGTACGTCAGGCCGCGGCAGGCAGTGAGGCGGTCGGCCCCCGCACCGGCATCGGTCCGGTGCGGGGGCCGGCCCCCTGGGGCCGGGTGGTTATGCGCGTACCTGGGGCCTGGTGGCGGGCACAGAGGCCGACGGCGGACGGGCCGGGTCCCGGCGCCTCGGGGAGCGCCAGGCGCGGTGGCCGAGCAGGCCGAGGACGGCGGGCAGCAGGAGGGCCCGGACGACCAGGACGTCGAGGGCGATGGCCAGGATGAGTCCGATGCCGATCATCTTCAGGAAGGTGATCGAGGAGAAGGCGAATCCGCCGACCACGACGGCGAGCAGGAGACCGGCGCTGGTGATGGTGCCGGCGGTGCGCTGCAGGGCGCCGGCCGTGGACTCGGCCGGGTCGCCGGTCTCCGCATAGCGTTCGCGGACCCGGGAGAGCAGGAAGACCTGGTAGTCCATGGCGAGCCCGAAGGCGATGGCGACGATCAGGACGGGGAAGTTCGCGTCGACGGCGCCGACGGTCTCGAAGCCCAGCAGGCCGGCCCCGATGCCGTACTGGAAGATCACGGTGATCACGCCGAAGGCGGCGAGGAGGGACAGGGCGCTCATGGCCACCGTGATCAGCGGGATGGCGAGGGAGCGGAAGGCCAGGAACAGGACCAGGGCGGAGACCGCGGCGACGAACAGGCCCATCCACAGGGCGCGTTGGCCGATCATGTCGACGATGTCGACACGGGAGGCGGGCATGCCGGTGAAGAGGGTCCGCGCCCCCTTGGGCGGTGCCGCCGCACGCAGGTCGCCGACCATGGTGCGGGCCGCGCGGGACATCGGGTCGGGGGTGTAGTGGAGGGTGATCCGGGCCGTGTTGCCGCGGGAGGCGGTGACGGCGGTGTCCTTGATGCCGGGGACGGTGGCGAGGCGGTCCGCGTAGGTGTCCAGTCGGGCGGGGCCGCCGGCACCGGTGACGACGGCGGTGACCGTCTTGGTGGGGTCGTGGTCGAAGCGCTCGCCGAGCTGTCGGCCGACCTGACGGGCGTCGGCGTCGGCGGGCAGCACCCAGTCGGCAGGACGCGCCCAGTTGACGCCGAGGGTGGGTCCGGCGAGGCCCAGCAGGGTGACGACGAGGAGGCCGGTGGTGAGCAGCGGGCGGCGCATCACCGCGTGCGCCAGCCGGTACCAGCGGCCCTGTTCGTCAGCGGTGCGGGCCGCGTCCGTACGGCTTGTACGGCCGGTGCGGCTCGTTCGGCCCGTACGACGGCTCAGGAACGGCACCCGTCCCGCGTCGATGCGATGCCCGGCGAACCGCAGCAGCGCGGGCAGCAGCGTCAGGGATCCGATGACGGCGAAGATCACCACGGCGACCGCCGCGTACCCCATCGAGCTGAGGAAGCGGGAGGGGAAGAGGGCGAGGCCCGCGAAGGAGATCGCCACGGCCAGGCCGGAGAAGGCGACCGTGCGCCCGGCGGTGGCGGTGGTGCGCTCGACCGCCTCGTCCACGGCGGCCCCGGCGGCCAGCTCCTCGCGGAACCGGCCGACCATGAACAGCGCGTAGTCGATGGCGAGTCCGAGGCCGAGGATGGTGATCACGTTGATGACCGAGCTGGACAGGTCCGTGAACAGGGACACCGTCCGCAGGACGACCAGCGAGCCGAGCGCCACCAGGATGCCCACGGCCAGCGGCAGCGAGGCCGCGACCAGGCTGCCGAAGACCACCAGCAAAAGGATCAGCAGGACCGGCATCGACAGCATTTCGGCGCGTCCGATGTCGGCGCCGGTACGCGCGTTGACCTGCTCGGTCATGGCCGCGGTGCCGCCGAACCGGACGGTGACGCCGGACGCGGACGGCACCGCGAACCGGTCCTTGATCCTGGCGAGGGCGGCCACCTGGTCCTGATCGCCGTCGGCGGTGAACTGGACGGTGGCGTAGGCGGAGTGGTGGTCACGGGAGGCGAAGTCGGCGGCCCGGCGAGGGCCGTTGCCGACCTGGCTCCCCTTGCTGTTCTTGCCGTCCTTGGCGTCCTTGCTGTTCTTGCCGTCCTTGGCCGACCAGTACGACTCGAAGCGGGCGATGTCCTGACGCGGCACCTCGCGCAGCGCCGCCCGTACCGGGTCCGCGAACGCCGCATCGTCCACGGTGTGCTTCCTGCTGCTGTAGAGGACGACCACATCGGCCGCCTGACGGCCCAGCGGCCCGGCGAGTATCCGGTCGGCCCGTACGGACTCGCTGCCCGGATCGTCGAATCCCGCGCCGCCGGTCAGCGTCCCGAAGGTGCCGGTCCCCCAGACTCCGCCCAGTACGGACAGCAGGACCGTCGCGACCACGACCCACCAGCGATGACGTGCCGTGAGCCGTCCCAATGACGACAGCATGAACCAACCCCCAGATACATGGATGCACAGGGATAGTGGATAGCTCCACTTCCGATAGTGCGACTATCCATTATGAAGGGGTGGGAGTGCAACCGGAGTTCGGCGCTGCGTTCCGCTCACGGCCCGGAGAGCGTCGCCACCGCGCGCGTCCTGACCGCGAGCGGTGGACTGTCGCGGAAGTGGAGGGTGAAGGTGAGCCGGTCCCCCACCTCCAGCCGGGGCGGCGGGCTGACCATGACGTCCAGGCCGGCCGCCGTCATCCGCAGCGAGCCGCCGGCCGGGACGGTGGCCGTGCGGACCATCTCCATCCGACGGGCGTTGCGGCCGATGTCGACGGTGCGGCTCAGCATGGCGCGGTATCCCGGCGGTGCGGTGACACCGGTCAACGTGTCATCCGCGGTGCCGGTGTTGCGGACGGTGAAGAACGCCGCGGTGGACTCCTTGCCGTACGGGATCAGCACGCGGCCCTCGGCGGCGCTGAGGCGTGCGGGGGTGCCGGCGTTGCCCGTAGCCGTCCAGGCAACGAGCATGGCCAGCGTTGCCAGACAGACGAGCAGAGGTACGGCGGCAGCCGCGCGCAGCGGGCTTCGGCTCATGAGGTCTCCCAAGTGGCATACGGGCGGCCCGAGTTGGCTCGTCGAGCGCCCTGTGTATCGCGCGCCGGCTGCCAGGCCCGCAGGCGGAGGCTGTTGCCCACCACCAGCACGGAGCTGGCGGACATGGCGGCGGCCGCGAGCATCGGATTGAGCAGGCCAATGGCGGCGAGCGGCACGGTGACGAGGTTGTAGCCGAAGGCCCAGACGAGGTTGGCGCGGATGGTGCCGAGGGTGCGGCGGGCCAGGCGTACCGCGTCGGCGATGGCCTGGAGGTCCTCGCGTACGAGCGTGACATCCGCGGCGCCGATCGCGGCGTCGGTGCCGCTGCCCATGGCGATGCCGAGGTCGGCCAGCGCGAGGGCCGCGGCGTCATTGACGCCATCGCCCACGACGGCGACCCGGCCGCCCTGTTCCTTCAGCGTGGTGACGAGTGCGGCCTTGTCCTGTGGGGTGGCCTGGGCATGGATCTCGGTGACGGCGAGATGCCCGGCGACGGCGCGGGCGGTGGCCTCGCGGTCCCCGGTGGCCAGGACGGGCCGCAGTCCCAGGCGGCGCAGGTGGTCGACGGCCCGGTAGGAGTCGGGGCGGAGCGCGTCGCCGATGGCGAGGACGGCCTCGGGGGTGTCATCGACGGTGACCAGGACCGCGGTGTGGCCTGCGGTTTCGGCGGCGCGTACGGCGTCCGGGAGGGGAGCCGGAAGGCCGGTGAGGTCATCGGGCGGCCGGACGACCGTCACCTGGCGGCCGTCCACGGTGCCACGTACGCCGTATCCGGGTGTGGCGAGGAAGTCGCCTACAGGAGGCAGGAGTTGGCCCTCACCGTGACCCTTTTCGCGGGCGTACCCGGCAACGGCTCGCGCCAACGGGTGCTCGGAGCCCTGCTCCAGGGCGGCGGCCAGGCCGAGGACCTCGGCCGGTTCGAGACCGTCGGCGCGCGGCGTCAGGGCCCTCACGCTCATCCTGCCGCTGGTGAGGGTGCCGGTCTTGTCCAGGACGATGGTGTCGATACGGCGCAGTCGCTCCAGTGCCTGCGGTCCGCTGACGAGGATCCCGAGCTGGGCGCCACGGCCGGTGGCGGCCAGCAGCGCGGTCGGGGTGGCGAGCCCCAGGGCACAGGGGCAGGCGACGACGAGGACGGCGACCGCGGCGGTGACGGCCGCCTGCGCATCGGCCCCGGCGCCGAGCCAGAAGCCCAGGACGGTGACCGAGACGGTCAGTACGGCGGGGACGAACACGGCCGCCACCGCGTCGGCGAGCCGCTGCGCCGCGGTCTTGCCGGTCTGGGCGTCCTCCACGAGCCGGGTGATCCGGGCGAGTTGGGTGTCCGCGCCCACCGCGTCGGCCCGGACCACCAGCAGCCCGCCGGAGTTGACCGCACCCCCGACCACCGCCGCGCCCGGCCCGGCCTCGACCGGCCGGCTCTCCCCGCTGATCAGCGACAGGTCCAGGGCGGAGGTGCCCTCGGTGACGGTGCCGTCGGTGGCGACCCGCTCCCCGGGCCGTACGAGGAAGAGGTCGCCGACCCGCAGCCGGTCCACCGGGATGCGGACTTCCGTGCCGTCGCGGCGTACGGCGACGTCCTTGGCGGCGAGTTCGGCCAGCGAGCGCAGCGCGGAGCCGGTGCCACGCCGGGCCCTGGCCTCCATACGGCGGCCGGCCAGCACGAACAGCGGTACGCCGACGGCGGCTTCGAGGTAGAGATGCGCGGTGCCGTCGCCGGCCGTGGGCAGCAGGGAGAACGGCATGGTCATACCGGGCGCGCCGGCGCCGCCGAGGAACAGCGCGTACAGGGACCAGCCGAATGACGCGGCCACGCCGAGCGAGACGAGGGTGTCCATCGTGGCCGCGCCGTGCCGCAGGCCGCGCAGGGCACGGGTGTGGAAGGGGGCCGCGCCCCAGACGGCGACCGGCGCGGCCAGCGCGAAGCACAGCCACTGCCAGTGCGGGAACTGCCAGCCGGGGACCATGGAGAGGGTCAGGACGGGGAGGGAGAGCAGGGCGGTCAGCAGCAGGCGGTGGCGTTCCGCGCGGGCGGCGGTGGCGTCCGCATCGGTGTGGCTGCCGGTGTTGGTGCCAGTGCTGGTGTTGGTGCTGGTGCTGGTGCCGGTGTTGGTGCCGGTGTTGGTGCCGCTGTTGGTGTTGTCCTGAGGGGCGAGGCGTGCGTCGTCCGGCTCCGGGGCGACGGGCTCGGGGAGGTGTGCCGTGAAACCGGCCGCCTCCACAGTGGCGATGAGGTCGTCGATGGGCAGTGCCGCGGGATGGCTGATCCGGGCGCGGCCGGTGGCCAGGTTCACGGAGGCCGTGACGCCCGCCAGCCGACCGAGCTTCTTCTCGACCCGGCCCACGCAGGCGGCGCAGGTCATCCCGCCGACCGTGAGGGTGGTGGTCCGGGGCGGGGCCGTGGCATCGCGCGGGGGCGTGGTCGTCATCGCATGCCGCCCATCCCGTGCATCCCGCCCATGTCGCCGTGAGGGCCGGGTTCGGGGCCCCCGGTACGGGCGCCGCCCGCGGGGTGCAGGCCCGGCGCGACCGGTCCGGCGACGGCGCCGACCCCGTACGACAGCGCGAAGAGCACCGCCAGCAGGGCGACAAAGCCGATGACCGGCCGGGCGGGCAGGAGGCGTTGGGCGACCTGGGGAAGAGCGGGCCGACTGCGGTCGGCCGGAGTGGAGGACATCGCCGCTCCAGGGTTGGTGGTGGGAAGGTGCATCGTGGCAGCCGGGAGGGGGCTCGAGGGCTCGGATATGCCTGGTCGGAGCAGTGAGGTTTATCCCTTGCATCCGGCGGAACTCCGGCGCGCGCAGGGCCGACTAACTGGGTTTGCGGACCTGGGTGGAGGGCGGCCTGCCGGCTCCTGTGTGAGGGAAATCCCCGGTCTTGGCGGGAACTTCCCGCCCCCTGCGCCCGACCTCTCCCACGCCGTGCCGTCCGGGCGCGGCGTTGAGGAGACCGAGGAGACCACCGCCATGTCCGCAGCGCCGGAACCCGTAGCACCGGAACGCACCACACCGGAGCTCGCAGCGCCGGAAACTGTCGAGCTGTACGGGACGGACTACAAGCGCGACCCCTACCCCCTGTACGCCGAGCTGCGTGCGCGCGGGCCACTCCACCGGGTCCGCTTTCCCAGCGGGGTGTGCGCCTGGCTCGTCACCGGCTACGAGGCCGCCCACCAGGCGCTGACCGACCCGCGGCTGGGCAAGCACCACTCGCGGGGCAACGCCGCCTGGCGGGCCCGTGCCTCGATCATGCCCGAGCCGCAGCACTCGCAGCTGCAGGTGCATCTGCTGCATCAGGACCCGCCGAAGCACACCGAGATGCGCCGGCTGATCACCGACGCGTTCGCCCCGCAGCGCGTCGAGGAACTGCGCCCCCGCTTCCAGGCCATGGCCGACGCCCTGCTCGATGCCCTCCCCGGCACCGGCCGCGCCGGGCACACCGACCTCGTCGACGCCTTCGCCGCCCGCTTCCCCTTCCAGGTACTGGCCGAAGTCATCGGCCTGCCAAGGGAGTTCGCGGACCGCTTCGACCGCGACTGGGGGAAGGTCGTGGCGCCCGTCGGCCCCGAGGACCCCGGCCGCCCGGCGTACGAGGCGCGGCTGCGCGGGCTCCAGCAGTACATCGCCGATCTGGTCGGCCACAAGCGGCAGGCGCGCGGCGGGGACCTGCTCTCCCGTCTGGTGGCGGCGTGCGACGACGGCCGGCTCCGGCAGGCGGAGCTCGATTCCATGATCTTCCAGCTGCTGGTCGCCGGGCAGGAGCCGGTCACCAACCAGATCACCACCGCCCTGGTCACGTTGCTGCGCCACCCCGAGCAGCTGGCGGAGCTGGCCGCACGTCCGGAGCTGCTGCCCCGGGCCGTCGACGAACTGCTCCGCCACGACAGCGCCTTCGAGCTGACGACCTGGCGCTTCTTCGCCGAGGATGCCGATCTGCACGGGACCCGGATACCGGCGGGCGACTCGGTGATCGTCTCGCTGTGCGCGGCCAACCGGGACCCCCGCCGGTTCGCCGACGCCGACACCCTCGACCTCGACCGCTCCCCCAACCCCCATCTCGCCTTCGGTCACGGCATCCACTTCTGCCCCGGCGCCGCGCTCGCCCGCACCGAACTCCAGATCGCCCTGGGTACGCTGCTCCGCCGGCTGCCGGACCTCCGGCTCGCCGTACCGGAGGCCGAACTGACCTGGATTCCGGCGGTACTTGCCCGTGGGGTGGACCGGCTGCCGGTGGCGTACGGGCCCGGCGGGGACCCTGCTGAAGGCGGGTCGGACCCTGTTGGAGGCGGACCCGGCCCCGTCGGCGGCGGGCCGACCGCCGCGCGCTGCCCCGTCACGCAGGGGCCGGCTGCCGCATGCTGACCCACCCGACACTGCCGCGCCCCGGCAGAGCCACCGGCCACCGGACGACCGCGGAGGCGGTCCTCGCCGCTCTCCTCCCCTACCGCCGCACCCTGGACGGCCCCCAGGAAGCCACCCCCGACGACTTCGTCCCCCAACTGCGCCAGCTCGCCCCGGCCCTCGCCGCCGGGCGGCCGATCGTCTTCACCCTCCCCGGCTTCCCCTGCAAGTCCCCCAACCCGGCCAAGGTCCTCGGCCACCTCCCCGACGAGGGCGAACGGCTCGCCCTGCGCTTCCTCGACGGCCTCTGCGCCCGGATCGCCGCCGTCCACCCGCCCGGTGCACGGGTCGTCATCTGCTCGGACGGGCATGTCTTCAGCGACCTCGTCCAGGTCCCCGACCCACACATCGACGCGTACGGCGATGCCCTGCGCGCGCTGATCGAGGAGGAAGGCCTGGAGCATCTGGAGACCTTCGACCTGCGCCATGCCTTCGGCGATCTGTCGTACGACGCGAAGCGCGCCCGCGTCCACGCCCGCTACGCACCGGACCTCGAGACGCTGCGGTCGCAGACGCGCAGCGACGACGAGACCCGGCGGCTGTATCAGGGCATCACCCGCTTCCTCTTCGAGGACACCGCCTCGTTCACCGGTACGCGGTCGGCGCTCCAGCGGGACTGCCGGGCCCGCGCGTACGGCGTTATGCAGCGCAGCCGCGCCTGGGGCGAGCTGATCGCCGAGCACCATCCGGGGGCGGTGCGGCTTTCCATCCATCCGCAGCCGCGCGGCTCCGCCAAGTTCGGTATACGGCTGCTTGCCGCGCCGGATGTGTGGATGACGCCCTGGCATGCGTGTGTGCTCCAACATGCCGATGGACGGCGGGAGTTGATGCGACGTGCGGACGCCGAGCGGCTCGGCCGCCTGGTGCTGCGCGAGGGGCGGCCGAGCCATTTTCGCCGCCCTTGATCCGTAGGCCGGGTGGCCCTAGCGCAGGGTGTAGCCGCCGTCGGTGTACAGCGTGGAGCCCGTGGTGAAGCCGTTGGTGAAGAGAAAGACCACGGCCTGGGCTATCTCGTCCTCGGCGCCCGGGCGGCCCAGGAGCGTATTGCGGCGGTACTGGGCGAAGGCGGCCTCGCGGTCGGCGGCCGGGCGGTTCGACCACAGGTGGCCGTCCACGGTGCCGGGCGCCACCGTGTTGACCCGGACCGGGGCGAGTTCCACCGCAAGGCCCCGGCCCAGGCCCTCGATCGCGGCGTTGCAGGCGACGTAAGCGGGGGCGGGCCCGGCGGGGCGGGCCGAGGCCGCGCCCGACATCAGCACCACGGAGCCGTCCTCGGCGAGCTTGGGAGCGGCCAGGCGCACCGCGTGGTACTGGCCCCAGAACTTGGAGTCGAAGGGCGACGCGGCGTCCTCGTCGCTCAGTTCGCGCATCGGGCCGAGCCGGTAGGAGGCCGCCGAGGTGAAGAGGTGGTCGATGCGTTCGGTCCTGTCGAAGAAGGCGGCGAGCGACGCGGGGTCGCCGGTGTCCACGGTGCGCCAGGTGGCGGCCGCGCCCAGTTCGGCGGCGGCGGCCTCCAGGCGGGCCGCGGTGCGGCCGCCGAGCACGACATGGGCGCCGGCGGCCGCCACCCGGTGTGCAACCCGCAGTCCGATACCGGAGCCACCGCCGATCAGGACGACGGTACGGCCCCGGAGATCCTCGGCGCCGCCTTGGGCGGCGGGGCGTGTGGCGGTGCCGGCTGCGGCCTGAGTCATGGTGTTTCCTCGCTCACATAAGCAGTTACGGTGATCAACTCACCTCAACCGCCGGGCCGTTTGCAACATTCCCGTGGCCGGACCCGGCGGCGGGCAGGGGCGCCCGGTGGTCGAAGGCGATCAACGGATCACCGGTGAGCGGGTGTGCGGTCACCGCGGCGCGCACCCCGAAGACGTCGGCGAGCAGCTCCGAAGTGAGCACCTCGCGGGGCGGGCCGGAGGCCACCACCTTGCCCTCGTGCAGCACATGCAGCCGGTCGCACAGGGACGCCGCGGCGTTCAGGTCGTGCAGCGAGATCAGCGTCGTACGGCGCTGCGCGCGCAGCAGGGCGAGCAGCTCCACCTGGTGCCGTACATCGAGGTGGTTGGTGGGCTCGTCCAGCACCAGCACCTGCGGTTCCTGTGCGAACGCCCTGGCCAGCAGCACCCGTTGGCGCTCGCCGCCGGACAGCGCGGAGAACCGCCGGGCGGCGTGCCCGGCCATCCCGACGGCGGCCAGGGAGCGGGCCACGCACTCCCGGTCGCCGTCGTCGTCCCCCGCGAAGGCCCGCTTGTACGGCGTGCGGCCCATGGCCACCACTTCGCGCACGGTCAGTTCGAAGTCGCTGCCGCGTTCCTGTGGGAGCGCGGCGACCTGCCGGGCGGTCTGGGCCGGGGTGAGGGCGCGGATGTCGGCGCCGGCCAGCAGCACCCGCCCGGCGGTGGGCCGCAGATGGCGGTAGACGGTGCGCAACACGGTGGATTTTCCGCTGCCGTTGGGGCCGACCAGCCCTACGATCTCCCCCTCGGCCGCCACCAGGTGCACCCCCGCGACCACGTCCCGGCCCGCGTAGCCGACCCGCAGATCCTCGATCTCGACCCTCATCGGTCCGTCTCCGGCCTCTTCCGACCTGTCAACGCCCTTCATCGGTCCGTATCCGGCGCGCACCGGCCCCCTCCGCCCTTCATCGGTCCGTCTCCATCCGCCGGTCCAGGATGAACAGCAGGGCGGGCGCCCCGATCATCGCCGTGACCACGCCCACCGGCAGCTCCTGGGTGTCCATGGCCGTACGGCACACGACGTCGACGACCACCAGCAACAGCGCCCCGGTGAGCGCCGAGAGCGGCAGCAGGCGACGGTGGTCGCCGCCGACGATCAGGCGGCACAGATGCGGCACCATCAGCCCCACGAAGGCGATCGCCCCGGAGACGGATACGAGGACGCCGGTCAGCAGGCTGGTCACCACGAACAGCTCGCGGCGCAGCCGGGTGACGTCCACGCCCAGGCCGGCCGCGGTCTCGTCGCCCATGATCAGCGCGTTCAGGGAGCGGGCGCGGGCCTGGAGCACCAGCAGCCCGGCGGCCACCGCGAGCGCCGGCCGCCACAGCACGTCCCAGGTCGCCCCGCTCAGGCTCCCCATCAGCCAGAACAGCACGCTGCGGGTCTGCTCCTCGTCCCCGGCCTGCAGCACCAGATAGCTGGTGAACCCGGACAGGAACTGCCCGATGCCCACGCCCGCCAGCACCAGCCGCAGCGGCGAGAAACCCTCTCGGGAAGCACCGCCGCGCCGGGCCATGCACCACACCAGCGCAAACGCGCCGAGCGCCCCCACGAAGGCGGCCGCGGACAGCCCGAGCCCCAGCAGGCCGCCGGTGCTCGCACCCAGCACGATCGCGGCGACCGCGCCGAGGGAGGCGCCGTTGGAGATGCCCAGCAGATACGGGTCCGCCAGCGGATTGCGCACCAGCGCCTGGGTCGCCGTACCCACCAGGCCCAGCCCGGCACCGACCAGCGCGGCCAACAGGGCTCTGGGGACACGGAGTTGCCACACGATCAGGTCGCTGGTGCCCGGCCGGGGCGCCGCGCCGCCCAGGCGGCGGAGGACCACGGACCACACCTCGCCGGGTGCCAGGTCCGTGGAACCGAGCGCGACGGCGGCGGTCAGCGCCACCGCCAGTGCGACGCCCAGCCCCAGGGCGAGCGGCGCCGGGCGCACCGGGCGCCGGCCCGCGTCGGAGACCGCCGCCACTACCGCCCCGCCTTGAACGCCGCGGGGTGGATCGTGCGCGCGATCTGCTCCACCGCGTCCGCATTGCCGACCCCGGCGATCGTCGTCCGCTGCGACCCGATCCGCAGGAATTTCCCGTCCCGCACCGCCCGCAGCCCCTTGGTCGCCGGGAAGCTCTTCAGGAACGCCTCGGCCTGGTCGTATGCCTTCTCGGTGGCGGCCGCATCGCCGCGGTTGCGTACCCCGAGCTGGATCCACTCGGGGTCCTTGGCGACCACGTCCTCCCAGGAGACGGGCCGGAAGTCGCCGTCACACCCGGCAAAGATGTTGCGGGCCCCGGCCTGGGTGATCACGGCATTGGCGACCTGCTTGCCGCACACCGCCATCGGCTGCTTGGTGCCCGCATCGAAGTCGAAGAGGAAGTATCGGGGCTTCTTTCCTTCGGGCACCTTCCCCACGGCCCTGTGCACCGCGGCGACCTTCGCCCGCATTCCGGCGACGATTTCCCGCGCCCGCCCGGGGGTGCCGGTCACCGCGCCCAGCCGGGTGATGTCGCCCTCGACCCCGGACAGATCCGTCTGCGGCTTCTTGGCCATCGATGCGCATGCCGTGGAGGCGAGAGGGACGTGCTTGATTCCCGCCGCCTTGAACTCCTCCTCGGTCGGCCCGCTGCCCGCTGCGCCCATGTTCCGCATCGAGGAGAAGGTGTCGATATAGAGATCGGCTCCCGAACCGAGCAGCTTCTCCTTGGCGATGACGGACTTCCCCAGCACCGGCACCTTCTGGGCCGCCGCGTCCAGCTTCCCGGTCAGGGTGCCCTTGCCGGGCGGGAATCCGGTGCCGATGACCCGGTCGCCCACGCCCAGCCGCAGCAGCATCTCCAGCGCGGAGCCATTGCTCGTGACGATCTTGCGGGGCGCGGAGGTGAAGGTGGTCTCGGCGCCCTGGCAGTCGGCCACCTTCACCGGAAATCCGGCGGCCCCGCGCCCCGCGGCAACCGCGTCCGTCCCCGTACCACCGCCGCCACCGCACGCGGTCGCGGCCAGCGCGACGACCACCGCCATCGCGCACATTTTCCCAGGACGCATCGGACCTTCTCCCCTACGACTACGACTCATTCGCCTACAGGCCACGGACGCGGCCCGGCACAGGTAGTCGGCGGGGTGGGGGTTACGGTTCCCGGCGGGCGGAACTCAGAGTTCGAGGCCGCTGCCCTGGGGGCCGTAGAGGTCGAGCAGGCGGGAGCGGGTGCCGTGCAGCCGGTTGGCGAGCGTCTCGGCGACGTAGTGGTACATGGCCCGGCCGAGGACCGGGTCGGACTCGCACATGTCGCGGACCACCGCAGCGTCGAACTCGACCGCCTCCACCGGGCCGGCGGTCTGCGCGCCCAGGTGCCAGAGGTGGGGCGGGAAGAGCCAGGACCAGCCGAGGAGTTCGCCGCGGCCGAGGGTCTCGACGACCGCCGCCTGGCGTCCGGGGACACGCTGGTCGAGCGTGACCTGGCCGCTGCGGATGATCCAGAACCGGTCCGCCCGTTGGCCCTCCTCGAAGAGGCGGGTGGCGCGGGGCAGCGACACCTCATGGGAGATATCGGTCAGGTGGCGGCGCCGGTCGGGTGGCATCGCCTCGAACAGGTCTTTCGCTGGGGCCATCTCATCCTCCGTCTACTGCCCTGCACGATATGCCGGGATTTACGGGGATGTGGGGAATGGTGCCGCCGGGGCGGGGCGGCGCCGGGTCACGTCAGCTGACGGCGGACCAGTTCGTGGAGATGACCGCCGGTGTCGGCCAGCAGGTCGGCGGGGGCGCCCTGCTCGACGACGCGGCCGTCCGCCATGACGATGACGCGGTCGGCGTCCATGACGGTGGACAGGCGGTGGGCGATCACCAGGCGGCTGGCGCTGAGTTTGCGGGTGCTGTCGATGACGATGCGCTGGGTCTCGTTGTCCAGGGCGCTGGTGGCCTCGTCGAAGAAGAGGATGCGCGGGCGGCGGATCAGCGCCTGGGCGATCATCAGGCGCTGGCGCTGGCCGCCGGAGATCGCGCCGCCGCCGGAGATCATGGTGTGCAGGCCCATCGGCATCCGCTTGATGTCCTCGGCCAGGCCCGCCATCTCGGCCGCCGCCATGGCCTCTTCCTGGGTGAAGGCCTCGGCGCCGCAGATGCAGTCCAGGATGGAACCGGTGAGCGGCTGGGCGTTCTGCAGCACCACCCCGCACTGGCGGCGCACCGCCGCCTGGTCGAGGGCGGACAGGTCCTGGCCGTCGTACAGCACGCTGCCCGAGGTCGGCTTGTCGAAGCCGATGAGGAGCCGGAGCAGGGTGGATTTGCCGCAGCCGCTGGGGCCGACGACGGCCACGAACTCGCCGGGCCCGACCTGGAGGGAAACGTCGTCGAGGACCAGCGGGCCGTCGTCCGTGTAGCGGAAGGAGAGCTTCTTGGCCTCGATGCCGCCGGTCAGGGTGCCGGGCTGGGCGCTGGCGCCGCGCACCTCGGGAGTCTCGTCCAGGACCGGCTTGATCTGCTCGAACATCGGCAGCGCGGCGGCCGCCGAGACGAACGCGCCGGTGATCTGGGTGACCGAGGTCAGCAGCATGGTCATAGCGGTGTTGAAGGTCAGGAACGATGCGGCCGACATGCTGCCGCGGGCCGGCCCGGCCAGCAGCATGAACATGGTGAGCGCGCAGAGCGGCAGATAGACGGCGTTGAGGACGGTGGTCAGATTCTTGATCCGGCCGGCCTTCTGCTGGAGTTCGCGGGAGCGGGCGAACTCGCGGGCCCAGGCGGCGTACGCAAAGCTCTCGGCCGCGGCCACCCGCAGCTTGGGCAGGCCGCGCAGGGTCTGGAAGGCCTGGTTGTTGAGCTTGTTGCTGAGTTTGATCAGCCGTCGCTGCCAGCGCAGCTCCCACAGGCCCATGGCCAGGAACACCGCGCCGATGACGATCAGCATGCCGATCGCCGCCAGCGCCAGCGGCACGCTGAACAGGAGCAGCAGGACGAGGTTCATCACGCCGACGGTGACCGACTGCACGGCCACCGGGCCGACGCCGGACAGCACCCGCCGGATGGCGCTGATGCCCATCGCGGCGCTGGCCAGCTCTCCGGTGGAGCGTTCGGTGAAGAACTTGGTGGGCAGGCGCAGCAGCCGGTCCCAGACGGCGGGCTGGAGGGCGCTTTCGATCCGGCCTTCCATCCGCAGCACGGTGAGGTTCTGCAGCAGCATGAAGGCGGCGGAGACGATGCCGGTGATGATGACGGCGAGGGAGACCTGGACGATCAGGCTCCGTTCGGCGGCGGGGACATATTCGCCGAGCACCTTGCCGGTCGCGAGCGGGACCAGCGCGCCGATGCCGACCGTCACCAGGCCGCTGAGGGCGAGGTTGCGGACGTCCATCCGGGTGTCGCGCAGGCTGAAGCGCATCAGCCGCCACATGGTCATCGGCCGCTCGGGCAGCGGCCGGTAGAACATCACGGCGCGCGGCTCGAATTCGCCGGCGTTGTCCTTGTCGATCCGCTGGCGCAGGCCGGACGCGGGGTTGACCGCCTCGTACCGGCCGCGGCGCCACAGCAGCGCGACCGGGGCGCCGGACTTGGCGCGGTGGCCCACCAGGGGGCCGCTGTTCGTCCGCCACCAGCGGTGGTCGAGCCGGACCGCGCGGGTGCGGATGCGGGAGCTGACGGCGATCCGCTCGACGGGGCTGATGCGGTCGTTGACCGCGCCGCCCTTCGGGGGCTCGGTCAGCGTGATCCCGGCGGCCTCGGCGACGGTGCGGCAGACCGCGAAGGTGGCGTCGTCGGCGGCGCGGTCCGCCTGGGTGCCCCGGCCGCCGCGGCCCTGGCGGCCGATGGAGGCCAGCAGTGCCTGGTCCGCCCCCTCGCGGACCGCCTCGCCCGCCTTGATGCCGGCGGCCGTACGGTCCTCGTGCGCCCGCTCCAGCTGCTCGATCCACCGGTCGACGGCGGACAGCAGCCGGTACTGCTGATTGACCATCTGCTGCCACATCGCGGCGTCGACCAGCAGATCGCCCGCCGCCTCCGCGCTGTAGGAGGCGCCGTACTGCACGCTGCCACGCGGCACCGGCATCCACAGGATGTCGTCGTCGGCCACCGCGTCGTCGCCGGGCCGGCCGTCCAGCGGGGCCTCGAAGAGCACGCCCAGGCTGCGGCCGGTGCCGAGTGCGAAGGCGTGTTCCAGGGGCGTCGGCCCGCCGTCCTGGCCCCCGTAGGTGTCGCCGTAGCCGGTGTCGTACGTGCCGTACTCGCCGCCGTATTCACCGTATTCGCCGTACTCGGGGCGAGCCAGCTCGCGCAGCGGAATGCGGCGCAGCCGACAGTCCTGCGAGGGCCTGCCGAGGAGGGTGTGCTGCGGGCCCTCGACGGGGCCGAGCAGCAGGGTCCCGGTCTCGAGGCGGCCGAGGAAGTGCCAGTGGCCCTCCTGGACGGCGTCGACCGCGAAGAGGTCGAGACAGCCGCCGGTGACGAGCCACAGGACGTGCGGGCCCTCGAGCGGGACGCTGCGCAGTCCGGTGCAGTCGACGGGGGTGCCGAGGGCGCCCATCGCCTGCGTCACCGCGTCGGTCTCGCCCGGTCCCACGACCGCGGACGGGTGCATGGATGACACGTCAGTGCTCCTTGACCAGCTCGGCGTACGCGCCTCCGGCGGCGACGAGGTCCTCGTGCCGGCCGCGTTCGACGACCTCTCCGTGGTCGAGGACCACGATTTCGTCGCTGTCGCGGACCGTGCTCAGCCGGTGGGCGATGACCACGCAGGCGCAGCCGCGCCGCCGCAGGTTGTCGATGATGATCTGTTCGGTGCGGGCGTCCAGGGCGCTGGTGACCTCGTCGAGGACGAGGATGCTGGGGCGCCGGACCAGGGCGCGGGCGACCTCCAGCCGCTGCCGCTGCCCGCCGGAGAAGTTGCGGCCGTCCTGTTCGACGCGGCTGTGGATGCCGTCGGGGCGCCGGGCGATCACGTCGTCGTAGAGGGCGGCGTCGCGCAGTGCGGCGATGACGGCGTCGTCGGGGATCGAGGGGTCCCAGAGGGCGACGTTGTCGCGGACGGTGCCTTCGAAGAGGAAGACGTCCTGGTCGACGAAGGAGACGGAGGCGGCCAGCGCGCTGCGCGAGATGTCCTCCAGGCGCTGTCCGTCGATGCGGATGGTGCCTTCCCAGGGGCTGTAGAGGCCGGAGATCAGCCGCGAGACGGTGGACTTGCCGCTGCCGGAGCCGCCGACGAGGGCGACCTGGCGGCCGGGGCCGACGGCGAGGGAGAAGCCGGTGAGCAGCGGTTTGTCCAGCGGGCTGTAGCCGAAGGTGATGTTCTCCAGCGTCACATGGCCCTTGAGGCGGCGGGTGGCGCCGTCCGCGCCGGGGCGCGAGTAGAGGCTGTCGGCGGGGAAGCTTTCGACGTCCTTGAGGCGGGCCACGTCGGCGGCGAAGTCCTGGATGCGGCCGGCCACGCCGTTGAGCCGGGTGATCGGCGCGGTGAAGCGGGTGACCAGCGCCTGGAAGGCGACGAGCAGGCCGATGGAGATATGGCCCTCGACCGCCCGCAGTCCGCCGATCCACAGGATCAGGGCGCTGTTGAGCGTGGCGAGGGTGGGCGCGGCGACGGCCAGCCAGGCGCTCGGGACGCCGAGGCGCTGCTGCTCCTCAAGGGTGGCCGCGTGCTGGCCCGCCCAGCGGCGGAAGAAGCCGTTCTCGCCGCCGGTGGCCTTCATCGTCTCGATGAGCTGGAGGCCGGTGTAGGAGGTGTTGGTCAGCCGGGCGGTGTCCGCACGGAGCTTTTGGGTGTGGGTGGCCCGGATGCGGACCACGATGCGCATCGCGACGACGTTGAGCAGGGCGATGCCGATGCCGATGACGGTCAGCTGGGGGTCGTAGGTCCACAGCAGGAACGCGTACAGGACGACGACGATGCCGTCCACGCCGGCCGCGGCGAGGTCGCGGGCCAGGGTTTCGGCGACCGCGTCGTTGGACTGGAGGCGCTGGACGAGGTCGGCGGGGCTGCGCTGGGCGAAGAAGGTGACCGGGAGTCTGAGCAGATGCCGCAGGAAGCGGGCGCTGCTGAGGGTGGAGGAGATGATCCGGCCGCGCAGCAGGTTGGCCTGTTGCAGGCCGGTCAGTACGGCGGTGAGCACGACCATCGCCGCCATCGATGCAAAGAGCGGCCCCAGCAGCGAGGTCTGGTTGCCGATCAGGAACATGTCGATGTACGTACGGCTGAGCGCGGGCACCGCGGCGCCGACCGCGACCAGCAGCAGGCTGGCGAGCAGCGAGGCGAGCAGGGTGCCCTTGGTGCCGCGCAGCCGGGCGGGCACGGCGCCCATGATGCCCGGTTTGCGGCCGCCCTTTTCAAAGGACTCCGACGGCTCGAAGACCAGGGCGACGCCGGTGAAGCTGGTGTCGAAGTCCTCCATCGGCACAAAGCGGCGGCCCTTGTCGGGGTCGTTGATGTGGACGCCGCGGCGGCCGAGCTTGCGGCCCATGCCGTCGTAGACGACGTAGTGGTTGAACTCCCAGAAGAGGATGGCGGGCGCCTGGACCTCGGCGAGCGCGGCCGTTTCCATCTGCATGCCCTTGGCCGTCAGGCCGTAACTGCGGGCGGCCTTGAGCAGATTGCTGGCGCGGGAGCCGTCGCGGGAGACGCCGCAGGCGATCCGCAGCTCCTCGAGCGGCACATGGCGGCCGTAGTGCGCGAGCACCATGGCCAGCGAGGCGGCGCCGCATTCCACGGCCTCCATCTGGAGGACGGTGGGGGTGCGGACCGACCTGGGCTTCTTGGTCTTCTGGGTCTTGCGGGGCCGCTGGCTCTTCCGGGTCGGCGCCGGGGCGCCGCGGTGTGCCCGGCGGCCGCTGGGCGCGGGCTCGGGGCGGTGTCGGCGGCGGCCCGGCGGCGGCAGTTGCTGCGGAGTGGACGCGGGGGCGGCAGTGGAGTCGTTCGGTGCGCTCACGGAAGCAGCCAATCGATCGGATGCTGCTCGGCCAGGTGGACGGCGCCGCCGGCCATGGTCATGGAGTCGACCGCGAAGGGCGGTCCGTCGGAGGAGGACCAGGCGTAGCCGGACTTGGTACGGGGCGAGCGGTCCAGCTTCACCAGGACGGCGACGGGCTGGCCGTGCCGGGAGAACTGCTCGCCCAGCTGGCTGCTGCCCAGGTAGGCGCCGATCCGCTGGCGGGTCTGCGCGGTCCGGCCGACGGCCTGCACCCGGCCGCGCAGTACGCCGTACTGCTGGGTCGGCACGGACTGGACGCTGAGGTCGACCGGGGCGCCCACGGGGACCGTCGCCGCGCTCTCGGCCGGGACGTACAGCGTCGCGGTCAGGGGATCGCCGGGGCGCGCGATCCGTTCCACGGAGGCGACGTCCGCGCCGGTGGTGACGACGGAGCCGATGGTGGCGACCATGGTGGTCAGCCGGCCCGCGGCGATCGCGCGGACGATGACGGTGGTGCCGCGTGCGGTACGGACCTTGAGCACGGGCGTGTTGGCGGCGACCCGCTTGCCCTCTTCGGCGAGGACGGCGGTCACCTGGCCCGCGACGGGGCTCTGCAGGATGTAGCTGCCCTGGCCGTGGGTGAGGATGCCGGAGGCGTCGAGCGTGGAGGAGACGGTGCCGGTCACCGCCCAGAAGGCGGCGCCGATCACCACGGCGACCGTGATGATCAGTACAAGCCAGCCCTGGGGCCGGGCGAAGCGCACCGGGAGATCGATTTCCTCCGGTGACTGCAGCTTGGAAAGGGCCTGTTGGCGGAACTGCACGACACTCTTCCCTCAACTGCAAAGGTCTGTCAGGACGCCACGGACGCGGCAGTCGGCCCGGCCGCTGTGGTGGAGCCCAGCGTACGGCGCCTGTCCAGGGCACGGCAGCCGGGTGCCCCGGAACCCGGCGAAGGCCTGGCGGTTCCGGGGCAGCCGGCCGGCATGTCGGCAAGGAGGGGACGCCGACCTGCCGTTGGTCTCAGAGACCGGCGACGAGGCCCGTGATCTGGGCGGTGTTGACACCGGTCACGCCCTCGAGGGTGCCGGTGGCGGTGCCGAGGGTGCCGCCGACGTTGAGGCCCGTGGCGCCGTCAAGGGTGGAGGTGGCGGTGTCGGCCAGGTTGCCGACGAGGCCACCGGCCACGTTGTCGAGCTCGAAGTCAGCGATTTCCTGGGTCTGAATCTCGCGCATGATGATTCCTTTCGGATACGTATCTCAAATAGCTGCGACCGAGCCGTCCGGCTGAGCGGTCCGGCCGCGGCAGCAGTCGCCGGGACCTCGAAATCGAGAACCCTGTGCGACTTCCGCGGTGCGAAGGATCAAAGCATGCAGGCACGTTGGTCTGCTAATCCGACAACCGCCGATCCGGACTCCACAGCTCCGCAGAATTACCTGACGTGGACACACGTTCATAACTTGGTGGCAGCTTCTTCACATGCTCCACGGTTTCGATCTTCACAACGTGACGACGCCTTGCCCTCGAACAGGACATTCCCGCATCAACTCGCTGACGTGCAGGTCAGGGCGGGGATGATCAACAGGGGCGAGTGCGCCACCCCTGTATGCGATGTGTAGATCTTCTGAAGGTCCGCAATTTTTACGTGACCCCAGGGCGGCACACCCGGAGAACCCCAACGGAACCGCAATGGTTGCCCTCGGCGTCTATCAGGAGATGTTGCGCGCACATTGCCCGCACATGTATCGGCCGACGCTCCCGGGCGATATCACCGGGAATACACAACGTAATTCCCACGGCATGACGACAGAAACCGACGGGATATGACGGGATATCCAGAGAACGGACATAACCACATAACGGCGCTACACGTGGACGGGGCGGAAATGGGCGGTTTAAGGGGGGACGCCCGCGTCCGTCAACTCGGCCGGGCGGGCGGGGCGCCGGCCGCGGCCCGGACGTGATCCGGGTACCAGGCCGTCACCTTGACGGCCACGACGAGGAGTCCGATGGGGATGATCCAGTTGAACCAGTCCGCACCGGCATCGGTCTGCATCCCCACCAGGTAACTGACCGCACTGAGTGCGAAGACGCCGCCCCACAAGGCCGTCAGCCGCACATTGACCTTGCGGAAGAGCGGGTGGCCCCATACCTCCCGCGGGGTCTGTTCGCGCGCGTACTGCTCCGTGAACGGGACGAACGCCAGCGAACCCAACGCCACCACGGCGATGAACCCACTGGAGATGACCCGGCTGTATCGCTCCAGATCGGCGAGATCATCGGTGTCGAGAACGAGCGCCAGCACGCTCACGACGGCGAAGAAGACCAGTCCGGCCACGTTCAGCATCTTCGGAGCGCCGTGTTTGAGGTCCGGCAGAATCAGGACGACCGACGCCAGCAGCGCGGCCAGCGCGGCGTACTGCCAGGTGCTGGGAGAACTCACGACGCCGAAGATGATCCATGGCAAGAACGAGTACAGCGCCCCGCCCACGCGCCGCGTCCCGGCCGCAGCCCCCGCGGAATCCCGCTGACCGGCTGCTTGTCCGTGTGCCGAAATCGACCGGTTCACCCCTCAATTATCGGCTGGGAGGCCCGCCCGCGCATGTCCGCGCGGCACCCGCCGATGGCAGCCGGTGCCGGAGTGCGGCACCGTGGGAAGAGGCCGCAACAGGCCGGGAAGGAGCCGTACGTGGAGCCGGTCGAGGCGCTGGAACGGATCGCCTTCCTGCTGGAGCGGCAGGGGGCGGTGACCTACCGCGTACGGGCCTTCCGTACGGCCTCGGAGGTGATCGGCGGGCTGTCCGGCGAAGAGGTACGCCGGCGCGCGGCGAACGGTTCGCTGGCCCGGCTCAAAGGGCTGGGGCCCAAGACGACCCGGGTGATCGAGAAGGCGCTGTCGGGCGAGGTCCCCGACTATCTGGCGCGGCTGGAGGAGGAGGCGGGCGGGCCGCTGGTCGACGGAGAACGGGGGCAGCGGCTGCGGCGGGCGCTGCGCGGCGACTGCCATCTGCACTCGGACTGGTCGGACGGCGGCAGCCCCGTCGAGGCGATGGCCGCAACGGCCCGCGACCTCGGGCACGACTGGTGTGTGCTCACCGACCACTCCCCCCGGCTCACCGTCGCCCGCGGGCTGAGCCCGGAGCGGCTGCGCGCGCAGCTGGCGCTGGTGGCCGAGGTGAACGAGCGGCTGGCGCCGTTCCGGCTGCTGACCGGCATCGAGTGCGACATCCTCGACGACGGCGAGCTGGACCAGGAGCCGGAACTGCTGGCGGAGCTGGATGTGGTGGTGGCCTCGGTGCACTCCAAACTGCGGATGGAGGCCCGGCCGATGACCCGCCGGATGCTGGCCGCGGTCCGTAATCCGCTGGTCGATGTGCTGGGCCACTGCACCGGACGGCAGATCACCGGCAAGCTGCGCCCCGAGTCGCAGTTCGACGCCGGCGAGGTGTTCGTGGCCTGCGCCGAGCACCACACGGCCGTGGAGATCAATTGCCGGCCCGACCGCTTCGACCCACCGCGCCGGCTGCTGCGCCAGGCCGTGGACGCGGGATGCCTCTTCTCCATCGACACCGATGCCCATGCACCGGGCCAACTGGACTGGCAGATCTACGGCTGCGCCCGCGCGGAGGAGTGTGCGGTGCCCGCCGAACGGGTCATCAATACCTGGACGGCACGGCAGCTGGCCGCCTGGACGGGGAGGAGGCCGGGGCGCTGAGGCCTGTCCGATGGGTCATGGCCGGGCCCTGAGCAGACGGACTCGGGGGATCCGGCCGGGTCTCCGGACGTCGGCATGGACCGGTTCGCCGGGGCGGTCGGCTGCCGGGGCGCGGTGGACAAGCCGCCCCGGCAGCCGACTTCCTCATCAGGTCGGTGTGCCGTCGGCGGGTGTGCCGTCGGTCAAGGTGCCGTCCCATTTGACGACCGGGTGACGTGCCGCCAGTTTCCCGACGATGCCGACCATTTCCCTGGCACGCACACCTGGCAGCGAAAGCGATTTCCACGGGCTGACATCGAGGGACATCCACACCACATCATTCTTCCGCCCCATCAGGACCACCGCGCAGCGAAGGTGACCAGAGCGCAGTCGGTGCCCGTGCAGCGGCACCAAGTAGACGTCCGCGAACTCCTGCGAGTTCTTGCGCATCCAGTCGGCGTTCCCCTGGTGATTCAAGCGGGCATCGCCGGCGGCCTCCATCAGCGCGATCGCCGCCTCCGGGCGCAGTGTCTTCACCCGTCGTTCCACGGTACGAGCTGCGATCCTACGAGCCATGTGCCGCATTCGGTCACCCCCAGCCTCGGATAGAGATGGGGGTATCCCATGTGATGGAGCTCCGAGGATCTTGAGCTCGAGCGATGAGCTGCGCCATCCGACGGTTGCCTTCCATCAAGTGACCGTCATCGTGGTAGGTCATGAAGCTTCGGACTTCGTCGTCGGGGTCGAACACGGCTCGGAGTATCGCATCGTCATCAGATCGCGGTGTGCGCCGCGTTCGCACCCTCGCCGATGTCGTCGGCGAACTCCCGCATGGTGTTCGCCATTTCGCGGTAGTCGTCCTCATCCACGTTCGGCCATGACACACCGATCAGGTCGAGCAGCTCATCCGCCCTGCCCGGCAGTACGACACCCACGCGAAACGCTCCCCCGTTGATCATTTCCCGGATGATCACAGCATTCCACTGGGCCGAAGGCTGCCGAAATGCACCACGAGCCGTCCATGATCCGGGCGATGGCCAAGACCACCGGTCACCACGTCCGTCAGGCAGGGACCTGGGCCGGTACGCCGTTCCGAGGCGCAGATGTGAGGCGAGCCGTCAGGACGTACGCGGTCACCACGGCCACGATCACCAGCGGCATCACGGTGAGCCCGGAGCGTCCCAGCAGCAGAGTGGCCATCAGGACGGAGGACATCGGCAGCCGGAGCATCGCGACCATCATCGCACCGACGCCCATGGCGAAGGCGGCGGTCAGCGTCAGCCCGGCAAGGTGGGACAGCGCGACGCCGCCCACGGCACCGATGAACATCGCCGGGAAGATGGGGCCGCCGCGGAAGGCGCTCAGCGACACGCAGAACGCGAGGCTCTTGCCGGCGGCCAGCAGTACCAGCGTCGCCACCGAATGGCCGGCGGTGTCGCTGAACAGCGAGCCCAGCGCCGACTGGCCCGAATACAGCAGCTCGGACGCCGGTTCGCCGGTGGCCTCGGCGAAGGCGATCGCCAGGGCGCCGACCACGAGGCCCATCGCCACCGTGGCCGGGAGCCGGTGCCGGGCGACGCGGCCCTTGAGGAAGCGGGCGAGCCGACGGATGCCGAACCCGGCCAGAGCGCTCAGCACGCCGGTGACCAGGGCCCAGCCGAACTCCGGGAGGGTCGGTCCGGTGGCCTCGGGGACGTGGTGCAGGGTCAGCGAGTACGTACCGAGACCGGTCCAGTCCCCCAGGCCCGTGAAGATGAGCGCGCCGATCCCGGCCGCGAGCAGACCGGGCACCAGCACCACGCCGAGCAGCGCACCGCCCAGCCCCGAGGCCTCCATCAGCAGGAACGCGCCCAGGAGCGGGGAGCCGAGCAGTGCGCTGACCGCCGCGAAGCTGCCGGCGGCGCCCACCACGGAGGCGGTCTGTTCCGGTACGTCCCGCCGCAGCAGGCGTACGGCGCCGACGGCCAGCCCGCCGCCGAGCGCGATGAGCGGCGCCTCGGGGCCGAGCACCGCACCGAAGCTGAGGGTGGCCAGCGCCGCCAGCGCGATTCCGGGGAGCGCGGAGACGGCGGGGGCGGCGCCGACCGCGAATCCGTCGGCCGGTTCGTGGCCGCCGTTGCCCGGGAGGTAGCGGACGGTCAGGGCGACCAGCAGTCCGCCGACCGCGAGCATGGGCAGCGGCCACCATGCCGGGGTGCCGTCGAAGCCCAGCGCATGCGGCAGGTCGTGGAAGATCAGCGGTTCCAGCTCATGCACCAGCGCGAGAAAGCCGAACGCCACGGCACAGATCGGCAGGCCCAGCAGCGCGGCCAGCACCAGGAGCTTGAGATAGCCGCGGGTGCGCAGCAGCGCGAGCGGGTCCCGGGGCGTGGTGGGCGCCGCCCCGCCGACCGGTCCGGACGGGCCGACCGACATCCGAATCGCCTCCTCGGAGCCGGGGATTGCGCCGGGCGCCCCCTGGCCGCGGCCGTGCCGAGCCTGCCATGCGCACCCCACCACGGCGCGGAGGACGCGGCCGGGCGGCCGGGCAACCGCCTGATCCGCCGTCACCCCGAATCCGCCGTCACCCCTGATCCACTGCGGCCCCTAAGGCCCCGTCACCCCTGATCCACTGCCACCCCTGAGGCGCTGTCACCCCTGCGGCGCCGCCGCCTCCTGGAGGGCCGCCAGCACCGGGCGCAGCAGCGGATGCTGCTCGGCCCCGCGGCGGACGGCGGCGAAGACCCGCCGGGTGGGCGCCACACCGTCGACGGGGCGGACCACCACCCCCTTCAGGTCCAGATCGGCCAGCGCCGACCGCGGTACGAGGGCCACCCCGGCCGCGGCCGACGCCAGCGAGACCACGGCGCGGAAGTCGTCGGAGGAATGCTCCAGCCGCGGCTCGAATCCGGCGTACTCGCAGGCCAGGACGACCACGTCATGGCAGGGATTGCCGGGGTACGGGCCGATCCAGGGGTCGCCCGCGAGGTCGGCCACGGCCACCTGTGCCGCGTCCGCGAGGCGATGGCCGAGCGGGAGGACCGCGTCGAACGGCTCGGCGTACAAGGGGACGCGGGTCAGCCGGGGGTCGTCCGCGCGCGGCGCGCCCCGGTACTCGACGGCGACCGCCACATCGACCTGCCGGTCGAGGACCATCACCAGGCTGGCGTCGCCCTCGGCGTCCCGGACGCGGACCCGGATACCCGGTGTGGACGCGGCGAGCCCGGTGATCGCGGGCGCGACAACCAGGGAGATGCCGGTGGCGAAGGCCGCGACGGTCACCACGCCCGCCTCGCCCGAGCCGTATGCGGCCAGTTCCGACTCGGCGCGCTCCAGCTGGGCGAGGACGGCGTTGGCGTGGGTGAGCAGAATCTCGCCCGCGGCGGTCAGCGTGACACCGCGGGCGCTGCGCTCCACCAGGCGGTGGCCGGTCTCCTGCTCCAGGGCGGCCAGCTGCTGGGAGACCGCGGAGGGGGTGAGGTAGAGCGCGGCGGCCGCGGCAGTGACCGTACGGTGGTCCGCCACCGCGCGCAGGATGTGCAGCCGCCGTGCTTCGATCATGTTTCCAGTTTCCCAGGACCCGCGGGATCAGGCCTCCAGCACGGACCGGGCCGCCACAAAGGCGTCCACGGCACGGTGGACGTCGTCGGTGGAGTGCCCCGCGGACAGCTGGACGCGGATCCGCGCCTGGCCCTGCGGGACGACCGGGTACGAGAAGCCGATGACGTACACACCTCGCTCCAGCAGCAGCTCCGCCATCCGGGCCGCCTCGGCCGCGTCGCCGATCATGACCGGGGCGATGGCGTGCTCGCCGGGCAGGATCTCAAAACCCTCCTCGGTCATCCGCGAGCGGAACAGCGCGGTGTTCGCGTTGAGCCGTTCGCGCAGGTCACCGGCCGTTTCCAGCAGGTCGAGCACCTTCAGCGAGGCGGCCGCGATCACCGGGGCGAGCGAGTTGGAGAAGAGATACGGGCGCGAGCGCTGGCGCAGCAGGGCGACGATCTCGGCGCGGGCGGCGACATAGCCGCCGGAGGCGCCGCCGAGGGCCTTGCCGAGGGTGCCGGTGATGATGTCGACGCGGTCCATCACGTCGTGCAGCTCGGGGGTGCCGCGGCCGCCGGGGCCGACGAAGCCGACCGCGTGCGAGTCGTCGACCATGACCATGGCGCCGTGGCGGTCGGCCAGGTCGCAGATCTCGCGCAGCGGCGCGAGGTAGCCGTCCATGGAGAACACACCGTCGGTGACGATGAGCTTACGGCCCGCGCCCCCTTCGGCGGCCTCCTTCAACTGGCGTTCCAGGTCGGCCATGTCGCGGTTGGCGTAGCGGAAGCGGCGGGCCTTGGAGAGCCGGATGCCGTCGATGATGGAGGCGTGGTTGAGGGCGTCGGAGATGACGGCGTCGTCCGGGCCGAGCAGGGTCTCGAAGACGCCGCCGTTGGCGTCGAAGCAGGAGGAGTAGAGGATGGTGTCCTCCTGGCCGAGGAAGCCGGAGATCCGCTGCTCCAGTTCCTTGTGGACCTCCTGGGTGCCGCAGATGAAGCGGACCGAGGCCAGGCCGTACCCCCAGCGGTCGAGCGCTTCGTGGGCGGCCGCGACGACCTCGGGGTGGTCGGCGAGGCCGAGGTAGTTGTTGGCGCAGAAGTTGAGCACCTCGCCGGGGCGGCCTTCCCCAAGTTCTCGGCTTCGCTCGAGCAGGGGAGACCCCATTGCGGTGACCTCGACGGTGGCGGACTGCGGGGTGCCGATGACGCGCTCGGGCTTGTGCAGTCCGGCGGCGCGGATCTCGTCGAGGGTGGTGCGCAGGTCGTCGCGTACGGAGTCGAACATGCCGGTTTTCTCCAGGAGTTGAGAGGAGTGGAGGGGTGACGGTGCAGGGGGCTCCGGTCGGTCAGGCAGTCCAGTCGAGGATGACCTTGCCGCCGAGGCCGCTCGCCGCATCGTCGAAGGCGGCGTCGAAGTCCTGGTAGGGGTAGCGGCCGGTGATCACGGGCGCGAGGTCGAGGCCGCCTTCGAGCAGGACGGACATCGCGTACCAGGTCTCGAACATCTCCCGGCCGTAGATCCCCTTGATGGTGATCATGGAGGTGACGATCCGGGACCAGTCGACGGGGAATTCCTCGGACGGCAGGCCAAGTACGGCGATCCGGCCGCCGTGCGTCATATTGCCGATCATGCCGCGCAGCGCCTCGGGCCGGCCGGACATCTCCAGGCCGATGTCGAAGCCCTCGCGCAGTCCCAACGCGTGCTGACCCTCGGCGATCGAGGTCTCGGCGACATTGAGGGCGAGGCTCGCGCCGACCTTCCTCGCCAGCTCCAGGCGCGGCTCGCTGACGTCCGTGATCACCACATTGCGGGCGCCCGCATGCCGGGCGACGGCCGCCGCCATGATCCCGATCGGTCCGGCACCCGTGATCAGTACGTCCTCGCCGACCAGCGGAAACGACAGCGCGGTGTGCACGGCGTTGCCGAAGGGGTCGAAGACGGCCGCGATATCGAGGTCGACCGGGACCCGGTGCACCCACACATTGGCCGCGGGCAGCGCCACGTACTCGGCGAACGCGCCGTCCCGGCCGACGCCGAGGCCGACCGTGGCGCGGCACAGATGACGCCGTCCGGCCAGACAGTTACGGCACTTGCCGCAGACGAGATGGCCCTCGCCGCTGACCAGATCGCCCGGCGTGATGTCGGCGACATCGCGCCCCGTTTCGACGACCTCGCCGACGAATTCATGGCCGACGGTCAGCGGGGCGCTGATGGACTGCTGGGCCCAGCCGTCCCACGAGCGAATGTGCAGGTCGGTGCCGCAGATCCCGGTGCGCAGCACCTTGATCAGTACATCGCCCGCGCCGACGGCCGGCTCCGGCACGTCCGTGAGCCACAGTCCGGGCTCCGCCTTCTCCTTGACCAGTGCCTTCACCGCAACGGCTCCCGTACGTGCAGATATCCCGCCGGGGGCACATTTCGGCCGCCCGATCTCCGTCAGGAAATCTTCCGTACGCCGGGCGCCCGGTCCATCGAGGATTTCTTAAGCGCGGTCACAGCTGCCCTTTACGCCGGGCGGCGCGCACAGCACGCCGAGCACCGGCGCGGCCGGGGCCTGCCCCCCCCGGACAGGCCCTTGGCTCATCGTTCGGCCGTCCGCGGCCGGTCAGGGTTTCGGGCTCCCCCGCCCTCGGGTCAGCGGCCGGCCCAGGCCTCGGCGAACATTTCGTGCAGCGGTCGTGGTGGCAGCAGGCGGGTGAGCGGGCCCTCCAGTTCGCGCTTTTCGGTAGCGGTGGACAGGTAAGCGGCGAGCTTGGCGGTTTCCAGGGGGAGGTGGGGGGCCTTGAGGTCGGTCCAGCCGCCGGGGAGGAACGCCGTACGGCCCGCGCGACTGCGCTTCTCGGTCACCACGGCGCCGGTGGCGGCGAGTTCGGCCTGTACGGTGCGGTGCCGGGCGGGGGTCCAGCCGTTCCAGCGGCGGACGTTGCGGTCGGTGGGGCGGGCGAGGGTGAGCAGCTGGAGGTGGAGCGCGGCGGCGTCCCGGCCGACGCCCAGCGTCCCGGCCACCTCGTCGACCAGTTCGGGCGCGCTGAGCAGCGGGTTCGCCTCGTAGCCGCCGGGCGGTACGGGGGTGTCGGCGGCGCGGGCGGCGAGCGCCGCGATGCCGTCGCGCAGCACCCGTATCCGTTCGATCTCGGTGACCAGTTCGGTCATGTCCAGGTCCGCACAGAGCCGCTTCATCGCTTCGTACTTGCCGCGCCGGCCGAAGCCCGCGGGGCGCAGGAATACCGAACTCCAGCCGCCGGCCGCCTCCACGAGGAGCAGGCCCTGGTCGTAGAACATCGGTGGGCGGGCCCGGTCGCTGATGGGCGGCTCGAGGGCGGCCACCGGGTACCTCTCGGGGCCGAACAGGGCGGTCATCCGGGCCTGGTCGAGCGAAAAGCGGTGGCGCCGCAGCCTGATGAGAAGGTCCGGGGCGTCGAGGCGCTCGGTCAGGCGCGCGCAGAGGGCCTGCACCCCGGTGGTGGCGGGGTCGCCGACGGGGCGCTCGGTCAGCGCCCAGGACAGCACGGAGGCGATGTCGACGTACGGCGTGTCATAGCTCGGCCGCTCGCCCGGGGAGCCGTCGGCCGCCGCCGGGTGGACGTAGAGCGAGCCGTACTTGTTGGCGACAATGACCCGCCGCAGGTCCTCGGTCAGGATGTGGCCGCCCCGGGGGTCGCCGAGTGCCGCGGCGGTGGGCGTGCCGAGGTCCAGTTCTTTCTCCAGTTCGGCTGTCAACTCTTCGTCCACCGGGGTCTGTTGGCCGAGAATTGCGGTCCATTCCGCGGCCATGCGTTCGGCGGCCGCCACGAGGCCGGGGGCCGTCCAGAGTTCCGCGGGGTCGTCGGGCAGTCCGGCCGCCAGGACGCGTATCCGGCCGGGGATGTTGAGGCGATCGACCAGCGATTCGGCCTCGCGCGCGACCGCGGGGGTGGCCTGGAACGGCTTGGCCCGCAGCATCCTCCGGGTGTCGTCGTACCCCGGCTTCGTGGGGAGCCCGGCCAGGGCGTGCACGGCCACCGCCCGGCGCACCCCGCTGCGTGCGACAAACGCCGCGACGGCCTCGGGGGTGAGGCGCAACGGGCCGTGCTCGGCGAGCAGTTCCAGCAGGCGTGGGAGGCGGGCCGCGTCGTCGTGGGTGAGGGTGACCGTACGGACCTCGGTGGCGCCCTCGGGCACGGGGGCCGACTCGGGCTGGACGAAGCGGTAGGTGCCCGTGGGCTTGAGCGCTGCGGTGGGCTCCGGGGCGACGCCCTGGCGGCCGTCGCCCATCCCGGTGGCCACCGCCCGGCCGGTCTCGCACAGCGGGCGCAGCGCCTCGGCCGAGGCACGGCCGAGCCGCCAGGCGCCGGATTCGGCGAACGGGGACGCGGCCCAGGTGGCCAGCAGGGCGCGCAGCGCGGCCCGGTCCTCGTCCGTCGTGGTCTCGGTGACGCACCGCCAGGCGGCGGCCTCGATCCCGCCGCCCAGCAGCACCGCCCAGTCGCGCGGCCGGGCCGGCGGGCTGATCCGCCGGGCGGCGTCGTCGATCCGGCCACGCAGGAACTCGCCGTCGGCGGCGATCGCGCCGACGGTGGCGGGCCGATCGGCAGCCTTGGGGGCGTTATAGCCGACGGGAAGCGTCATCAGGCCGCGCAGGGCGGTGACCAGCGCGGTGTCGGTGGTCACCCCGGCGGGGCGGACGCGGGCGCCGGAGATGATCAGCGCCGCTCGTGCCGAGATGGCGCGGCGCCGGTCCCGGATGCGGGCGGCGGTGCGGACGGCGCGCACCACGCCGTCCAGGACGTCGGGGTCGGTCACCCCGGACAGCACTTGGGCGGCCTCGGCGCGCACCGCTGCGTCATGGGCCGCTTCGTCGTCGCCGGTGCCGGTGGTACCCGCCGCCGCCAGCAATGCCGTTACCGCGTCCGCTTCGACCGTCCGCAGCGCCTTGGAGGACCCGGCGTCCCGCGGGGTCAAAAAGTGCCAGAAGGCGGGCGGCGGGAACATCGGCCCGTCGTCGGCCGCGGCGGCCCCCGCACCGGCCCGCCGGGGGTGCGCGAAGGCGCGCGCCTCCCACAGCAGGGAGTTGTCGTCCGCGGCGTAGCAGCGCATCGGGCGGTGGTCCGTCAGCACGGCCTCGGCGCCGCCCTCGGGCAGCCGGATGAGGCCCCAGGGGTCCTCTCCGGGGTGTGTGACCCGGAATTCCGCGCGCCGCCCGTCGTTGCCCTCCAGCAGATAGCGCACCGGGGCGTTGCCGCCGTACTCCCAGTGCAGGACACGGCAGCCGGAGACGCCGTCGACCTGGCCCAGCGGGGAGGCGGTGGCGCCGGGCGGCAGCGGGGCCAGGGTCTGCAGGTCGTGGGTGCGGGACAGTCCCCTGGGCGGGTCGGCGGCGAGGAAGGGCGGCAGGGTGGCGGTGTCGGTGCGCTGCCCCGTCGCCGGGTCGAGCTCGCGCCAGCCGTCCTCTCTGCCGTACCGGCCCCCGAACAGTCGGGAACTCCACAGCCGGACGCCGTCGCCGAGCTGCTGCTCATGGTCGGTGATGCCTTCGCGGCCGCCCGGCCGGAGCACCTGGACGCCGTCGTACCGGCCGCCGCCGTCCGCGGTGGCGAACTGATAGCCGAGCGCGCCGTCCGTGCTGCCGCTGTAGGGGAGCAGGCCGGACGCGTGCTCGGGCACGAAGACGTCCTCGGGCCGGTCGGTCCAGAACGCCTTCTCCGCCGACCGGCCGTAGCGCTTGCCGGTGTTCCAGCCGACCAAAAAGCTGCCGCCGACGAAGAACACCGAGTGGGAGGAGGCCTCTTCGGGGAGGGCGAACGAGCAGGAGCCACGCTCGCCGCTGTGGTCGACGGCGATCGCCCCGTCCCGGGTGAAGACGGTCAGCACCGGCCAGGTGCAGGTGACGCCGGCGACCGCCGCGCCGCCGCCCAGCCGCCCTACGGCGTCCTCCAGGGCGGGCCAGCACAGCTCCTCCGGCAGGCCCGCGCGCAGCGTACGCAGCAGGGGCCCGACTCCGTCGAGGGCGTCCAGCGCGGTGTCGATGCCGTCGAGCGCGGCGAGGGCCGGCGGGTCGAGGGCCGCGTCCAGCCGGGTCACGGCCTCGGCCGCCGCGCCCAGTCCGCCGTCCGCGACGACATCCATCAGCCGGGTCACCCGCTCGTGCAGCGCCGCGTCGCCGCCGTCGCCGAGCGGCAGCCGTGGGGCACCGGCGCGCGGATCGCGCGGCGCGTAGGCCGTGCCCGCCACTCGTGTCCCCAGCACCGGATCGGCGGCCAGGGCCCGGTAGTCACGCCGGGTCTCCTTGCCCCAGAACGTCAGCCCCACCCGCGGTCCGGGGTCGGCCACCGCGATTCCGTTTGCCAGACACAGGTCGACGAGATCGGCGTCGAAGAGGGTGTGCCGAAAGCGTGACCTGTGCAGGCTGACGGGGGTGTTCTCGGCCCTGATACGCGCGGCGATACGGGGCACCAGGGCGTACAGCTCGTCGGGCATCGGCTGCCGGCTGACCCCGGCCCTGGAGCCTCGCCAGGAGTAGTGGAACGCGAACCGGCCCAGCCAGTCGCTCAGTCCGCCGGCCGGGACGATCCGGCCCTCGGCCATGGCGTCGTCGACTCCGGTGGCCGCCAACAGCCGCAGCCACGCGCCGCCGTCGGTGACCGCGGTCGGGAACAGCTCGGCCAGGGCCTGGCGTACCGGTGCCGGGGGCGGCACCTTGGTGAAGACCGGCCCGAGCCCGTCCAGCAGACCGTCCGGGAGGGCCCGGCCCTGGGATGCCACGATGAGGTCGCCGAGCGCTTGTGCGCTCTCCGCGATCCCGAGCCCCGCCGCCTTGGCGGACGCCTGCACCCTGCGGTGCAGATCCTTCGCCGGCGCGGCGCCGCCGGCGGTGAAGGCCGTCAGGAACCGCAGGAACTCCTGGTGGGCGGTGGCCGCTTCGAGCGTGTCGTGCAGCCGCCGTTGCTGTACGACTATCTCCTTGGCGGGCATTGCGCCGAGGCGGGCGTACAGCAGGACGTTCGCGCGGTGGTAGGCCTCGTCGACGGGCAGTCCGTGCGCGTCCTCCGCCTGGCGGGCGAGTCCGTAGGCCGTACCGGCATGGCGGGGGATCCAGGGGCCGATCCGGTGGCCGACGGTGTCCCAGAACCACGGCAGGTGCGCCGCCGGGAGCCTGGCGGCGCGGTACTTCAACTCGTCGAGAAAGCGGCCCGGTTTGTTCACCGCGCGTCCCAGCCCGTCCTTCAACGCCGCGAGGAGGTCGTGCGCGCCGTCCTCCGCCTCCGGGGCGTGCAGACGCGTCCACTCCAGGTAGACGGCCGAATTCTTCGGGTCGGCGGGCGGCGTGACAGGCAGTGCAGACATGGAACGAATCTTGGCATGCGGCACTGACAATCGGCCGCCGAGCGGGCGATGGCCGGGAGTGTAGGCGCCTCGGCACCGAACTCGGCGGAATTCATCGCACCTTGAGTGGGCCTGAGACCGTGGCCGGCCCGCTGCGTAGGACTGGGTGGAACAGTGCACCCCAGCTGGAGGTCAGTGAATGAGTCCCCGACACGTCACCAGGCGACAGACGGGCCACCGTCATGTGAACAAGCGGACCGGCGCCATCGTGGGCGCCTCCGCGGTTGCCATCGCGGCGGCGGCGATCCTGCTCCCCAACGCCAATGCCAGTACGGATCAGCCACCCGTCCCCAGGACATTCTCCGCGCCGTCGGCCGCCCGGCTCGCGACATCCCTGAAGGAGGATCTCGGAGACAAGTCGGCCGGCTGGTACCTGGACGGTGCGACCGGTCACCTGGTGATGAATGTGCTGGAGGAGGACGACGCCGCGCGCGTCACCGCCAAGGGCGCGGTCGCCAAGGTCGTACGCAACAGCATGGCGTCGCTGAAGGAGGGCACCCGGACGCTGCGCTCGACGGCATCCGTCCCCGGCACGGCCTGGTCGATCGATCCCCGGACGAACAGAATCGTGGTGCTCGCCGACAAGACGGTCACCGGGCAGAAGATGGCCACTCTGGCCAAGGCCACGGGCGGGATGGACGGCATGGTCACCGTCAAACGGTCGGCCGGGGAGTTCCAGCGGTACGACGGCGGGGACAACGGCGCGGGCATGGGGGAAGGGCAGCAAGCGGCCGGAGGGATGGGCGGGGACGACAGTGCCGCAGCGGCCGGAGGAATGGGCGGGGACGACGGTACAGCAGCGGCCGGCGGGATGGGCGGGGACGACGGTGCGGCAGCGGCCGGCGGGATGGGCGGGGACGACAGTGCCGGAGGCGACGGCGGTGCCGCAGCGGCCGGTGGCGCAGGAGCGGATGGCGGTGCCGCAGCGGCGGGCGGCGCAGGAGCAGACGGCGGTGCCGCAGCGGCCGGCGGCGCAGGCGACGGCGGTGCCGGTGGCGATGACGGTGGCGCAGGCGACGGTGGCGCAGGCGACGCCGCCGCCATAGGCGGCAGCGCCATCTTCGGCGGCAACGCCCGCTGCTCGCTCGGCTTCAACGTCACCGTGCAGGGCGCCCCGGCCTTCCTCACCGCGGGCCACTGCGGCAACGACTCCAAGACCTGGTCCGCCGATCAGGGCGGCAGCCAGCCGCTCGGCACCGTGAAGGACTCCAAGTTCCCCAAGACCGACTTCGCGCTGGTCACTTACGACGACACGGCCGCTCAGCCGCAGAGCGCGGTCGATCTCGGTGACGGCAAGACGCAGCCGATCGCCAAGGCCGCGGAGGCCGCCGTGGGGATGAAGGTGCAGCGCTCCGGCAGCACCACCGGCGTCACCGACGGCACCGTCACCGGTCTCGACGCCACCGTGAACTACGGCAACGGGGACATCGTCAACGGGCTCATACAGACGGATGTGTGCGCCGAGCCGGGCGACAGCGGCGGCTCGATGTTCTCGGGCGACTCGGCCGTCGGGCTGACCTCGGGCGGCAGCGGCGACTGCACCCAGGGCGGCGAGACGTTCTTCCAGCCGGTCACCGCCGCGCTCGAGGCCACCGGCGCGGAGATCGGCGCCGGAAGCTGACACAGCGGCACGCGAAGGCCCCGCACCATCACCCGGTGCGGGGCCGTCGTGCGTCGCACGCCTTCAGTGCGCGATGCTGTCGATCAGCTCGCGCGCGCCCTGCCGCAGCAGGGCCACCGCCACCGACGTCCCCAGCGTCTCGGGATTGAGCGGCCCCGCCCACTCGTGGGCGTTGAGCACCGTCTTGCCGTCGGGTGTGAACACGCAGGCCCGCAGGGCGAGTTCGCCACGGCGGTCGGTCGTCGCATAGCCGGCGATCGGGCTGTTGCAGTGGCCCTGCAGCACATGCAGCAGCATCCGCTCGGCGGTGGTCTCGCGGAAGGTCGCGGGGTCGCCGAGGCCGCTGACGGCGTCGATGGTGGCGGTGTCGTCCTCGCGGCACTGGAGGGCCAGCACGCCCGCGCCGATGGGCGGGCACATCGTCTCCACGGACAGGATCTCGCTGATCACATCCGTACGGCCGATGCGCTCGAGCCCGGAGACCGCCAGCAGCAGGGCGTCCGCGTCGCCCGCGGCCAGCTTCTCCATCCGGCGGTTGGCGTTGCCGCGCATCGGCACGCAGGTCAACTGCGGGTGGGAGGCGGCGAGCTGGGCGATGCGCCGTACGGAGGAGGTGCCGATGCGGGTTCCGGCGGGGAGTTCGTCGAGGGTGAGTCCGCCGGGATGGATCAGCGCGTCGCGGACGTCGTCCCGCTTGAGGAATGCCGCGAAGACCGTACCGGCGGGCAGCGGCCGGTCGCCGGGGATGTCCTTGACGCAGTGCACCGCGAGATCCGCCTCACCGGCGAGCAGGGCGGCGTCGACCTCCTTGGTGAACGCGCCCTTCCCCTCCACCTGGGAGAGGGCGCCCATCCACCGGTCGCCGGTGGTCTTGACGGGGACCACCTCGGTGGCGGTGCCGGGGTGCAGCACGCGCAGTTCGGCGCGGACACGCTCCACCTGGGCCAGGGCCATGGGCGAGTCACGGGAGACGATACGGATCAGCTCTGGGGCGGACATGCCGACACGATAGACCGTCAGGCGGGGGGATATGTGACGGGTCCGTACCCGTGGCGCAGAGCCTTCCGGCAGCCGGTGGTGCGGTGTCAGAATGTCCGCCCTACTTCGACCAGCCCTCGGGGAATCCATGGCGTCGAACGATCTCGACTCCCATATACCGGTGTTCCGCGGAGCCGGGCATCTGCTGCGTCTGATAGCCGATCTGGTGCGTCGGCCGCGGCGCCGCGAGTGTCCCGAACCGGTACGGCACCGGGGTGTGGCGCAGGGGCGCGAAGGCCTTCCCGTGGTCTGCCTGGTCAGCGGCGACGACCACACCCAACTCGCCAAGGGCATCAGCTACTTCCTCAGCCACGCCGATCCGCGCCGGGTCCCGCACGTCCTGCACGATCTCGGCAACGGGACGGCGCCCGCGGACCCGGAGTCCGTCGAGGCGGCGCGGCACACCCTGGAGCGGCTGGCGCAGGGCTTCGCCCTCAGTGTCAACGGCAGCGACGGCCGGGTCCGCTTCCGCCGGTTCGGCCTGGTCAACTGGCTGATGCAGACCGGCGCGGGCGGCCGCCCCGACTACACCGGCGGCCTGGAGGGCAACGACCACACGCTGCTGCAGGGGCTGCGCGAGCGGGAGTTCCGGCGCCGGCGGCTGTTCGGGCTGCTGCGGTCCCCGGAGACCGAGCTGACGGTGGACGGCGCCGTGCCCTGGTGGGTGTGGCTGTTCGCGGTGCATGTCTTTCCGCTCGCATGGTTCCGGGTGCGCCGCGGGCTGGGCCGGGAGTACCGGTGGCTGCTGAACCAGCCGTATCTGGCGCCGCGCGACCCGGGCACGTTCATCGGGTTCGCGGAGCGGCTGACCGCTCCGCACCACCAGGTCGAAGACCCAGAGCAGTTACGCAAGCTGCTGGTCAACGCCTTCCTGGAAGACCTCCGGGTGGCGTTCCGGCGGCGGATCTGGCGGCCGCGGACGGCCCGGCGCACCGCGTACTGTGTGGCGCTGCTCGACGGTACGGAGGCCGGGAACTGCGGCTATGCGCTGATGCAGGCCGTCATCGACGTACGCAACGAGACCGGCGCCTTCGACCCGCTGCTGGTCATCAGCTGCGGCGCACAGGCTCCTCCGGCCGGCTCGCAGATCCGCGACGACTGGGGCCACAGCTCACTGTGGGAGCTGACCGACCGGCTGTACGGCGGCTGGCGCGACACCTTCCTGCACACCGGCCGGGCCCGCAACCGCGCGCCCTGGTATCTGCCGGTCGCCGTCCCGGAGCTGATGCCGCCGGCGGAGGACCGGGAGCTGCGCGCGCAGTACGAGCTGACGCGGCGGCTGGAGGTCGGCCAGGACGCCCGGCTGCGGATCCCGGAGCCCCCGCTGTGGGCGCGCCGTGCGGTGTCGGTGGCGGCGGCGTGCGGGGTGACGGTCGCGCTGCTGGGGGCGGGCGGGCTGGTGCTGCGCGGCGAGAGCGCGTACCGGCAGGCGCACTGCGGGCTGAGCCGGTTCGAGGACGACGCGCAGATGCTGCGTACGGCGGAGACCGGCGAGTGCATCGGGGTGTCCCGGCACGGCTTCACCTTCCACTCCCCCGACCCGGCGCTCAACGAGACCCTGCGGACGATCTCCGAGCAGAACACCCGCGCCGAGGCGGCGCACCGGGCGGCGCCGGAACGCCCCTTCGTCACGCTCGTCCATCTGTCCGCGCTGCTGAGCAGTACGGGAAAGACCACCGGCCAGCTCGCCTACGGGCGCGAGGCGCTGCAGGGCGCGGCGAGCGCCCAGTCCCGGCAGCTGCGCAGCACCGGCAGCGCGGAGCCGATTCTGCGGATCTTCCCCGCGAACGCCGGGTCCGGGATGCGCTTCGGCACCCGCGTGGTGGAGATGCTGGAGGGGCTCAAGGAGCAGGATCCCTCGATCGTCGGGATCACCGGGCTGGACCAGAGCCGGGCCGCGACCAACCGGACGATTCGGAAGCTGACCGAGGTGGGGCTGCCGATGGTGGCGACCACCTTGTCCGCGGACTCCCTGGTACGGCAGTCCCCGATGTACTTCCAGGTGTCGCCGCAGAACGCGCGGGAGGCGGAGGTGGCGGCCGCGTACGCCGCTCATGTCGCGCGGACCACGGGGAAGATCAAGAAGAAGCAGGTCCGGGTGATCGGCTCGGCCGACCCGAGTGACACCTACAGCAAGAGCCTCAGCGACGATGTCGCCACGCAGTTCCGGGAGCGCGGGTTCACGGTCGAGAAGGTCACCTATACGCCGCCCCCGGCGCCCGGCGGGGAGCCGGTCTCGGATGCGCCCGGTGCGGGGACGGTGGGCCGGCGGACCTGTTCGTATCCGGGGGTGGTGTTCTTCGCCGGCCGCTCGGAGGACTTCGAGACGCTGCTCAGCGGGATCAACGAGTCCTGCAATTCGGCTCCGCCCGCGCTCATCGGCGGCGACGACGTGGCCCGGCTCGCCGCCGACGCGGAGCGCCGTACGCACTATCCCGGTATCCCGTACGACTTCCTGGACTTCACGCTCGGCTCGGCCCGCTGTGACGGCACCAGCGAGCTGTACGCGGAGATGAGCCGGCTCTTCCCCAAGGAATGCGCGAAGGTCCCCAGTTCCTCGCTCGACGGCCATGCGGCGCTCGGTTTCGATGCCGTCAAGCTCTACATCAACGCGGTCAAGCAGCTGCGGGAGGAGGCCGCGGGCATGCCGCTGACGCCGCCCGCAGTGTGGCATGCGATCAGCGGGGTGCACGGGGACGAGGCGCTGGACGGCGAGAGCGGGATCATCAGCTTCGGCGGCGATGTGGACCGGCAGGTGCCGCTGGACAAGCTGCTGTCGGTACAGCACATCGACGGGGTGGGCAGGCCCGCCCAGGCCGGTTTCTGCGGCCGGGTCGGCGGGCGCCAGCAGGCGTCGTGGTGTCCGGAACTGGAGCCGGAGAAGGGCGGGTGAGTCGACAAGTCCGTTACGGGGAGCGGTAGTTGATGCGCTCGGTTGAGGGGCCCGGCCCGTTACGGGGCCGAGACGGTGAACAGACCGCCGTCGGGGTCGCGTATGACGGACTGGACGCCGGTGCCCTCCGGGCTCGGGGTGATGGGGGTGGCGGTGCCGCCCGCGGCCACCGCGGCCGCCGTCACCGCCTCTATGTCGCGGACCGGGAAGTAGACGTGCCACCGTGGGCGCACCCGCGGATCCGGCGCGGCCTCGACGCCGCCGCCGCGCAGGGCGGCGACCATGTGCGTACCGTCGCTCACGATCACCTGCTCGTGTTCGTAGGTCACCTCGCAGCCGCCCGGCTCGCCGGAGGCCCAGTCGAAGACCTCGGCGTAGAAGATGGCGGCGTCGAAAGCGTCGCGGGTGCGCAGTTCCAGGCAGGCCGGGGCGCTGCCGTGGCCGACCGACCAAGCCATGGTCTGGCCCTCCCAGAAGCCGAAGGTGGCGCCGTCGCGGTCGGCGGCGAGGGCGGCGCGGCCGGGGCCGAGTTTCAGCGGGCCGACGGCGACCGTCGCGCCGCGCTCACGGATGCGGGCCGCGGTGTCGTCCGCGTCGGCGACCGCGAAGTACGAGGTCCAGGCGACCGGGACCTGGAAGCTGGGGGCGAGCGCGCCGATGCCGGCGACCGGCGCGCCGTCGGCCACCGCGACGGAGAACTCGTCGCCGAGGCTGGCCGGCCGGAACCGCCAGCCCAGAACCGCCGAGTAGAACGCCTGGGCGGCCTTGAGGTCGCGGGCCATCAGGCTGACCCAGCACGGGGCGCCGCGCACGGGCACGCTGGGGGCTCGGCGGGACAGGGTCTGGGGGGACATGAAGATCTGCCTCCTCTACGCACCGCCCCTCTCCACTGTGACAGCGACTTTGGCGCCCCGCGACGTGGCGGGCCGGGGCGGAGCCGCGTTGGTGGTTGCGCCGGGTGGCGTGCCGGTTTGCGGGCATTGCCGGCGCCCCGCAGCCGGGCGCCAGCGGTTGTACCAGTTTTGATCAGGCTCGATCCTGTAGGTACACGAGCGGGTCGCTCCCCCACGGCGGCACGAGCCGTTGGCGCAACCACCAACGGCTCCTGCCTCGGGCCACCCCGCCGCGGGGTAAACGGGCTGGGTTGATGCCATGAACGCATGGAGTGCGGTGGAGAGCGCCGACTTCCGTGGTCCCCTCGACGTCACCAGGGCGGCCACAGTGGTGCTCGACGCCCACAACCTGGTCATCGGCTGGAGTCCGGCGGCCGAGCGGCTGCTCGGGTACCCGGCGGAGGAGATCGTCGGCCGTCCGCTGGAGAATCTGCTGGTGTCCCAGGGAGCGGGTACCACCGGGGAATCGCCGCTGGCGCAGATGCTCGGCAGCGTGTCCCGTACGGCGCGGCGCCGCGACGGGCGGCTGCTGTCGGTGGCCACGTCGATCTGCCCGTTGGCGGACACCGGCGGCGGTGCCGGCGCGGAGCCCGCCCGTGTGCTGGTGGCGGCCGAGCTGGACGGGCTGCGGGCGTGGGAGTCGCAGCAGGCGATGCTGCACGGGCTGGCCACCCAGTCGCCGGTGGGCCTGGCCATCTACGACACGGATCTGCGGCTGACCTGGTTCAACGCCACGTACGGGCGGGAGGTGGGACTGCCGCTGCGGGAGTTCATGGGCATGCAGGCCGAGGAGCTCTACCCGCGGGGCGAGTTCGTCACGGAGGGGTATCCGCGCAGCACCCAGTCGGTGATGGGCCAGGTCCTGGAGACCGGTGAGCCGGTCGTCGATCTGCACTTCGTCGGGTGGCTGCCGACCGATCCGGGGACCGATCATGTGTGGTCGTGCTCCTACTACCGGCTGCACGACGCCGACGGCCAGGTGCTGGGGGTGTGCGAGGACGCCTTCGACATCACCGACCGCTATCAGGCCCAGCGCCGGCTGAACCTCCTGGTGGACGCGGGCGGCCGGATCGGCACCACGCTCGACATGGCCGTCACTGCCCGCGAGATCGCCGAGGTGGCGGTGCCGAAGTTCGCCGCCCAGGTCACCGTCGATCTGGTGCAGGCGGTGCTGGAGGGCGAGGAGCTGGAGCAGGGCGTCGGGCTGCCGACCCTCGTACGGGTCGCGGCGCGGTCGGGCGGGGAGACGACGGGCGGGGTGCCGGGCAGCGCGCACCGAGTGGTCTATCCGCCGGGCTCGCCGCAGTACCGCAGCCTGTCCTCGGGCGGGATGGTGCTGGTGGAGAGCACCATGGTGGTCCCACTGCGGGCCGGGGGCAGGCCACTGGGGCTGGTGACCTTCGTGCGCGGCGAGCACCCCTCCGTCTTCGACCGCGGCGAGATCGAGCTGGCCGACGAGCTGGTCACCCGTACCGCGGTCTGGCTCGACAACGCCCGCCGCTTCGCCCGCGAGCACTCCGCGGCCCTGACCCTCCAGCGCAATCTGCTGCCGCAGCGGCTGGCCCCGCAGTCCGCGGTCGACCTGGCCTACCGCTATCGGCCCAGCGACAACCGGGCCGGGGTGGGCGGCGACTGGTTCGATGTCATCGCGCTGTCCGGGACGCGGGTCGGGCTGGTGGTCGGGGATGTGGTCGGCCATGGCCTGGAGGCGGCGGCCACGATGGGGCGGCTGCGGACGACCGTACGGGCGCTGGCCCGGATGGATCTGTCTCCCGACGAGCTCCTGAGCCGGCTGGACGACCTGGTGGGGCAGACGGCGAACGACGGGACCAGCACGCCGGGCACCGACGACGACGATGATGTGGCCACCGGTGTGACCTGCCTGTACGCCATCTACGACCCGGTCTCGCGGCACTGCACCATGGCGCGGGCCGGGCATCTGCCGCCGGCGATCGTCGATCCTGAGGGCGTGCTGTCGTTCCCGGATCTGCCGGCGGGTCCGCCGCTGGGGCTGGGGGGTCTGCCGTTCGAGTCGCTGGAGATCGAGCTGCCGGTGGGCAGCCTGCTGGCGCTGTTCACCGATGGTCTGGTCGAGGGCCGCGACCGGGACATCGAGGCGGGTCTGGAGACCCTGGGCCGGGTGCTGACCGACCACCACAGGCCGCTGGACGAGCTGTGCGACCGGGCGGTGGCCGAGCTGCTGCCCACCGGGACCGCGGCCGACGACTCGGCGCTGCTGCTGGTGCGCACCCGTGAGCTGGACACCGGGCAGGTCGCGGCCTGGGAGCTGCCCGCCGAGCCGGCGGCGGTGGGCCGGGCCCGTGAGCTGGCCACCGGGCAGCTGCGCGAGTGGGGCCTGGAGGAGCTGTCGTACGCCACCGAGCTGGCGGTCAGCGAGCTGGTCACCAACGCCGTACGGCACGCCTCGGGGCCGCTGCATCTGCGGCTGCTGCGCGATCTGACCCTGCTCACCGAGGTCTCGGACACCGGGCACACCTCGCCCCACCTGCGGCACAGCGCGAGCGACGACGAGGGCGGGCGTGGGCTGTTCATCGTCGCGCAGCTGGTCCAGCGCTGGGGGACGCGCTACACGCCGTACGGCAAAACGATCTGGACCGAGCAGGCCTTCCCGCCGGACTATCCGGGGGCGCCGCGCCCGGTGGGCTGAATTCCCGGCGTTCCCGGCGTTCCCGGCGTTCCCGGCGTTCCGGGTTGGCGTCCGCCCGCGGTACGCCGTGCGGGTGCTCGCAGGCGGGCCGATGATGGAGTGAAGCGCCCGCCCCAGGGACTCGGCGGGCGCGGAATAAGGAGGACCTGTGACGAGCAACGGGAGCCAGAACGCGGCCGAGCACCGGCGGCCGGCGCAGCTGTACACGGGTGGCGAGCGGCCCTTCGACCCGGAGGACCTGGTAAAGGCGTCCGGGCGGGAGCCGACGCCGGCGAGCCTGGAGTGGGCCAGGCGGCTGATCGATGAGGAGGGGCCGGCCGCCCTCGAGCGGTATCTGCCGTGATGTCCTGAGCAGCCGGGCCGGCGGCGGTGGCCGCC
>NZ_JBEZJZ010000031.1:0-78813 GCF_040651455.1 Streptomyces sp. NPDC048483 | reverse complement strand
GATCGACCGCGGCGTTGCGCGGCAGCAGCACCCGGTAGGACACCTTGCACTGCTTCCCGGACCCGCATCACGTCACAGCGACGGGTACAGCGGGTGCTTGTCCGCGAGGGCGGTGACGCGGGCCTTGAGGGCCTCGGTGTCGTACGAGGGCTTGAGGGCCTCGGCGATGATGTCGGCGACCTCACGGAAGTCCTCGGCCGTAAAGCCGCGGGTGGCCAGGGCCGGGGTGCCGATACGCAGACCCGAGGTCACCATCGGCGGCCGCGGGTCGTTCGGGATGGCGTTGCGGTTGACCGTGATGCCGACCTCGTGGAGGCGGTCCTCGGCCTGCTGGCCGTCCAGCTCACTGTTGCGCAGGTCGACCAGGACCAGGTGGACGTCGGTGCCGCCGGAGAGGACGGAGACGCCGACCTCGGTGACGTCCGGCTGGATCAGGCGCTCGGCCAGGATGCGGGCGCCGTCCAGGGTGCGCTGCTGGCGCTCCTTGAACTCCTCGGTCGCCGCGACCTTGAAGGAGACCGCCTTCGCCGCGATGACGTGCTCCAGCGGGCCGCCCTGCTGACCGGGGAAGACCGCGGAGTTGATCTTCTTGGCGAGCTCCTGGGTGGAGAGGATGACGCCGCCGCGGGGGCCGCCCAGGGTCTTGTGGGTGGTGGTCGTCACCACGTGGGCGTGCGGCACCGGGGAGGGGTGCAGACCCGCGGCCACCAGACCGGCGAAGTGCGCCATGTCCACCATCAGGTACGCACCGACCTCGTCGGCGATGCGGCGGAACTCGGCGAAGTCCAGCTGGCGCGGGTAGGCGGACCAGCCGGCCACGATCAGCTTCGGGCGGTGCTCCTTGGCGAGGCGCTCGACCTCTTCCATGTCGACCAGGTTGGTCTTCTCGTCGACGTGATAGGGGACCACGTTGTACAGCTTGCCGCTGAAGTTGATCTTCATGCCGTGGGTCAGGTGCCCGCCGTGGGCGAGGTTCAGACCCAGGATGGTGTCGCCCGGCTTGATCAGCGCGAACATCGCGGCGGCGTTGGCCTGCGCACCGGAGTGCGGCTGGACGTTGGCGGCCTCGGCGCCGAAGAGCGCCTTGATGCGGTCGATGGCGATCTGCTCGACGACGTCGACGTGCTCGCAGCCGCCGTAGTAGCGGCGGCCGGGGTAGCCCTCGGCGTACTTGTTGGTGAGGACGGAGCCCTGGGCCTCCATGACGGCGACGGGGGCGAAGTTCTCCGACGCGATCATTTCGAGGGTGGACTGCTGGCGGTGGAGCTCGGCGTCGACGGCGGCGGCGACGTCGGGGTCGAGCTCATGGAGGGAGCTGTTGAGAAGCGACATGAGACTTCCTGGAGGGGTCAGGGGGCGGCGCGATGGAGGTCCCCCGCTCGAGTGAGGCCGGGAGTGGGGGAGGGGGCCGGCCTGCTCAGCCGGCGGTGAAGGCGGTGTACGCGTCGGCCGTCAGCAGGTCGGCCGGCTCGCCGCTGATCTTCACCTTGAACAGCCAACCGCCCTCGAACGGGGCGGAGTTCACCAGCGAGGGGTCGGCGACGACGTCCTCGTTGACCTCCGTGATCTCGCCGTCGACGGGCGAGTAGAGGTCGCTGACCGACTTGGTCGACTCCAGTTCACCGCAGGACTCGCCCGCCGTGACCGTCGCGCCGACCTCAGGAAGCTCCACGTAGACCACGTCGCCGAGCGCGCCGGCGGCGTGCTCGGTGATGCCGACCGTCGAGACGCCGTTCTCGGCGTCCGACAGCCACTCGTGCTCCTTGCTGTAGCGCAGCTGCTGGGGGTTGTCCATGGCTCGATTCTCCTGTACGCGAAGGGTTGATCGTGAAGGGGGTCCCATTGGCGCGGGGCCAAGGGGGCGGGTCTTGCACAGTGAGACGGCAGGGTGCGCCGCTCCCTTGCTGAACCGTTACTCCGGCGCTGGTGAGCGGTTACTTCTGGCGCTTGTAGAAGGGCAGCGCGACAACCTCGTACGGCTCATGGGTTCCACGGATGTCCACGGCAACACTTTCGGTGCCCGGCGTGGCGTACGCCGCGTCCACATAGGCGATGGCGATCGGCTTGCCGAGAGTGGGGGAGGGGGCCCCGGAGGTGACCTCGCCGATGACCGTGCCGTCGGCGACGACCTGGTAGCCGGCGCGCGGCACCCGGCGGCCCGCGGCGATCAGCCCGACCAGCTTGCGCGGCGGGCTGGTCTCGGCGCGCTCGGCGGCCGCCGCCAGCGCGGCCCGGCCCACGAAGTCGCCGTTGTTGGTGGTCTTCTCGAATTTCACGACCCGGCCCAGGCCCGCGTCGAACGGCGTGGTCGCCGTGGTCAGCTCGTGCCCGTACAGCGGCATGCCCGCCTCCAGGCGCAGCGTGTCGCGGCAGGAGAGCCCGCAGGGAACCAGCCCGGAGTCCTTGCCCGCCTCGGTCAGCGCCTCCCAGAGGGCGACCGCGTCCGCGGGCCGGACGAACAGCTCGAAGCCGTCCTCACCGGTGTAGCCGGTACGGGCGATCAGCGCCTGGACCCCGGCGACGGTGCCGGGCAGGCCCGCGTAGTACTTGAGGCCGTCCAGATCGGCATCCGTCAGGCGCTTGAGGATGCCGGGGGACTCCGGTCCCTGCACGGCGAGCAGGGCGTAGGCGTCCCGGTCGTCGCGCACCGCGGCGTCGAAGCCCGCCTGCCGCTGGTTCAGCGCGTCCAGCACCACCTGGGCGTTGGAGGCATTGGCGACGACCATGTACTCCTGGTCGGCGAGGCGGTAGACGATCAGGTCGTCGAGGATGCCCCCCTCGGCCTCGCAGATCATGGTGTAGCGGGCGCGGCCGGTCTTCACGCCGCCGATGTTGCCCACCAGCGCGTAGTCGAGAAGGTCGGCGGCCTGCGGTCCGGTGACGGTGATCTCGCCCATGTGGGAGAGGTCGAAGAGGCCGGCGCGGGTGCGGACGGCGACATGCTCGTCGCGCTCGCTGCCGTAGCGCAGCGGCATGTCCCAGCCGGCGAAGTCGGTCATGGTCGCGCCGAGCGCGCGATGGGTGGCATCCAGCGCGGTGCGGCGGGGGGCATCAGTCATGGTTCTGGGCTCCCAGGCATGGGTGAGAGGACATTCTCCCCATCTGTCATCGGAACCTGAGAGGTTCACCGGGATCCCGCGAACGGACCCGGTTTGCACCTTGGGTGGAGCCGCCCCGTCAACCGGGCACGGGCTCGCTTTTCAGATCTGCCTCGCCCGCGCGGTATATGGGGCCTGAGAGATTCAAGGGAGGACTTGCTCCTTCGGCGCCCCGCCGTGGCGGCCGGGGACTCTCCCGCGCGGATTCAAGCGGCCGGTATGCAATTGGCTGTGCGTGCGGTGCGTCGGCTGTGCCCGAGTGGGCAGAGTTGCGCACGTGGCGCCGACATCATTGCACGGGAACGCCGGAACGAGGAGGGGTGGCCGTCGCCCGGCTCATGAGCTGGACAGATCCGGGAATCGCCTTGATGGGTATTACCGTTTCTTGACACTCTGCGAGGTGGGAACGGGGCCGCACCGGCACCCGAACCGGACCGGGAGGGGCGATCACGGTGCACAGTGAAGCCGCATTCGCGACAACGTCAGGGGTCGCTCCCCAGGGGACAGGGGCCGCTCCCCAGGAACCGAACGCCGCGCCGGGCCGCCGCGGGCGGGCGCCCGGCAGCGTCGTACGGCCCGGCCGCAGCGCCGACGTCCTGGACCTCAGGGGGACCGGCCGCCACCCGGCCGAGCTGTGCTTCCCGGCCGGCGACCTGGTGGTGGTCTCCGGGCTGCCGGGCAGCGGCAAGAGCACCCTGATGCACCGCATCGTGCCGCCGCTGGACGCGTGCGGCTCCTCGGTGCACCGCATCGACTCGCAGGACGTCCGCGAGCGCTGGGAGCGCGGCAGGCTGCGCCGGCTGCCGTACGGGATCTACCGCCCGCTGGTCCGCGGCGCGCACTATCTCGGGCTGCACCGCGCGCTGCGCTCCGGGGACAGCGTGGTGGTGCACGACTGCGGGACGCTCGCCTGGGTACGCCGCTGGATCGCGCGGTCGGCCCGGCGCGGGGACCGCGGGCTGCATCTCGTGCTGCTGGACGTGCCGCCCGAGGTGGCGCTGTCCGGGCAGGAGTCGCGGGGGCGCGGGGTGTCGGGATACGCCTTTGCGCGGCACCGGGGCGCGGTGGGGCGGCTGGTCGGTGCGGCCGTAGCGGGGCGACTGCCCAAGGGGTTCGGCTCGGCGGTGCTGCTGGACCGGCGGGCGGCGAGTGCCCTGGAGACGATCCGGTTCGACTGACGGACCTCTCGGTTTCCCCGTACGGGTCGGGCAGCAGGGACACCACGCCCCCCGGAACCCGGCCCTCCACGGGATGAGCCGGGCCGCGGTGGCGAAGCGGTGGAGGTCCGGCGCCCCGGCCGAACGGCCCGTGCGGCGGAAACCGGCGCCGCAGGCGGAACGGCGGGGCGGCCGAGGACGTACGGCCGACGCCGAGCGCAGCGGTCCTCCTCCGGGGGATTAGGGTCATGGGGCAGCAAGCGCGGTTCGGAACGGGTGGACACAGATGACTTTTCCGCAGCAGGGGAACTTTCCGCAGCAGGGGGACATACCGGGGCACGGTGTATTCCCTGGGCAGGGAGGCTTCCCGGACGACGGGATACCGCAGCTGGCCTGGCCCGCCAACGAGCTCGAAGAGGTGCTGTCGGCCGCGGTCGGGCACCCGGGCGCGGGCGGCCGGATCGTGGAGGTCCTGGGCCGCAGCCGGGTGTGGGTGCCGCTGCCCAACGGCGGCGGCCCCGAGAGCGCGGGGCCGGGCAGCCGCGGGCTGGACCTGCCCACCGTCGAGATCGAGGGCGCGGCCTATGTCCCGGTCTTCAGCTCCGAGCAGGAGTTCATGAAGGTCGTCGGGGCGCATATGTCCTTCACCGTCGCTCCGGCCGGGGAGTTCGCCCGCGGGCTGCCGCCGAAGATGGGCATCGCCCTCAATCCGGACGGCGCCATCGGCGTCCCGCTGCCGCCGCCCGCGGTGGCCGAACTGTGCCGGGCGGGGCGCGGTGAAGCGGACGCCGGGCTGCCGAGCGGCGGCCGGGTGCGGCTCTTCGAACCGGACTGGCAGGACGAGCCCGTGGACTTCCTGGCCGCCGCCGGACTGGAATTCTCCGCCGCCGGAATTGTCCTGACTGCCCGGCGTGCCCTGGCTAGCGTCGAGGGCGACACGCCCGCGCTGTTCGTCGGTGTTCAGGTCGAGGCGGCCGTCTCCGCGCTGGAGGACGGCACCGCCCGCGACGTGGTCCTCAATGCCCTCGGACGTGCGCTCGGCGCGGTGCCGGTGCCCTGGCCCGTACAGCTCGTGATGCTCGACATCGCCCAGGGTGACCCGGTCGCCGACTGGCTGCTCGAGCGCGTGCGGCCCTTCTTCGCCCGGGACCACTCGTAAGCTGGTTGCATGACGGGCGGGCGCACCCCACGTGCCCTGCCGATGGGAAGGGACAAACACGTGAGCGCGGGTGCGCATCAGGGAGCGGCGGCGGCCGGTCAGGTCGAGCAGATGCTGCAGCAGGTCTCGCCCGGTCGCTACGACGCCTATGAGGCGCTGCTGCATGCGCTCGCCGCCGGCCAGGTCTGGATGCTGCTGTGGCAGGGCCGCGCCGGAATGCCCGATGCGCAGTACGGAAACATGGAGGTCGAAGGCCTCGGCTATGCGCCGTGTGTGACCTCCGCCGCCGAACTCGCCGCCTCCGGCTGGAACCGCGACCACGAGCTCGTCACCGGCCCCGAGATCGCCGCCTCGCTCTTCCCCGACCGCTGGGGCCTGTGGCTGAATCCGCACGCTCCCGGCGGCGGCGTCGGCATTCCCTGGCTGGATCTGCGCCGTATCGCCGGTGGTCTCGACCGGCTGCCCGCCGGACCGCTGCGGATCTCCGAACCGGTCATCGACATCCCGCAGTTCTATGCCCTGCTCGCCCAGAACGCCCACCGGACGCCCGCTGTGCGGTCGTTGCGCCGGGCCTGGGTGCAACCCGCCCTCGGTGCCCCGTATCTGGCAATCGGCCTGGATCTGTACGACACCGGGCAGCATGCGGTGGACTCGGTGCGGCTGATGATCCAGCAGTCGATCGGTGCCGTTCCGGACGGTCTGCCCGTTTCGACGGTCGCGATGAACGACGAGTACGACCCCGTCGGCATGTGGATGCGCGCCTCCACCCGGCCCTTCTTCGACCGCGACGGCTATGGCCAGGTGCCGGGTCAGGCGCCGGCTCCCGCGCCCACCTACGGCTACGGATACCCCCGCCCGTACTGACGCCCACGTCAGCACCAGGCGCCGCCGTCCGGCGTCGATTTTGGCGTGAATTCGCCTCATGCGCCCCACGGTTGAGCCCTCCCTTATCCGGGCATTCGCTCCGCTCAGCCCGTACTCCCGTCCGTATAACGGAACACCGCGGACCACATCACAGTTGCGCATCCATTCATCTTCAGGGCTGGTGAGTGATCGCGAATCGGATGAAGACTCCCGCAACAGAGAGCTTCGGCTCTTTGTACGACCGACCGACCATCCAAACCGGCATGACGTGAAATCCCCGGAATTCCCTCCGGGGTGACGTTTCGTGATGCCCGCTCGACCTGCCTCGGCCGCCGTTGTCGCGGCCGTTGCACCAGTGATGTGAATCAAGCCGCTACCGCGGCGGGCATGGGCCGATCACCGTCGGCCGAGAGGGGTCAAAGGCACCGTGACCGCACCGATCGAGACCACCGGGGCAGCTGCTGAGGCGCAGCCGGAAGCGGTGCTGCAAGGCGTGGAGAGCAAGCGTATCGAGGGGCGCTCGCTCGGCCAGATCGCGCTGCTGCGCTTCAAGCGCGACAAGGTCGCGGTGGCGGGCGCCATCGTTGTCATCCTGCTCGTGGTCCTCGCCGCGCTCTCCCGCCCGGTCCAGGCCCTGCTCGGCCTCGACCCGGACAGCCCCAACCAGAACCTGATCGACCCGAACACCACGCTGCCCAAGGGGGACATGGGCGGTATGAGCGCCGATCACCCCCTGGGCGTGGACCCCAAGTTCGGCCGGGACCTGCTCGCCCGCATCATCGAGGGCTCCTGGGTCTCGCTGATCGTGGCCTTCGGCGCAACGCTGCTGTCGGTGGCCATCGGCACCGTCCTCGGTGTGATCGCCGGCTTCTACCGCGGCCGGGTGGACGCCTTCATCAGCCGCATGATGGACGTCTTCCTCGCCTTCCCGCTGCTGCTGTTCGCCATCGCGATCTCCGCCTCGCTGCAGGGCGGCGCCTTCGGCCTGGAGGGTCTGCCGCTGCACATCTCCGTCCTGATCTTCGTGATCGGCTTCTTCAACTGGCCGTACATGGGACGGATCGTGCGGGCGCAGACGCTGTCGCTGCGGGAGCGCGAATTCGTGGACGCCGCCCGCGGCATGGGCGCCCGCGGGCCGTTCATCCTCTTCCGTGAACTGCTGCCCAACCTGGTGGGGCCGATCATCGTCTACTCGACGCTGCTGATCCCCTCCAACATCCTCTTCGAGGCGGCACTGAGCTTCCTGGGCGTCGGCATCCAGCCGCCCCAGGCGTCCTGGGGCGGCATGCTCAACCAGGCGGTCAAGTACTACGAGGTCGACCCCCAGTACATGATCGTCCCCGGCCTCGCGATCTTCGTCACCGTGCTGGCGTTCAACCTGCTCGGGGACGGTCTGCGGGACGCGCTGGATCCGCGCAGCCGCTGAAATCCGCGGCGCGTCCGCGCCACTCGAAGCCACCACGGCGTTCTGCGTTTCGCAGTACGAAGTTTCGACGTCCAAAGTTTCGATCTTTCTCGACGAACGAAGGGGACACCGACCACCATGCGAAGGTCAGTTCCGGTCGCGGCAATCGCGGCCATCACCAGCGCGGGCCTGTTGCTGGCCGGCTGCAGCGGGGGCAAGGGCTCCGACGACGCAGGCAAGGCCAACGCCGCCACCAAGGGCATCGTCAACGTCTCGGACGAGAAGGGCGGCACGCTCAACTACGCGATCGCCGACGCCCCCGAGTCGTTCGACCCCGGCAACACCTACTACGCCTTCATCTGGAACTTCAGCCGGCTCTACGCGCGCCCGCTGACCACCTTCAAGCCGGCTCCCGGCCCCAAGGGCAACCAGCTGGTCCCGGACCTCGCCGAGTCGATGGGCAAGTCCAGCGACGGCGGCAAGACCTGGACGTACAAGATCCGCAAGGGCCTCAAGTACGACGACGGCAAGGCGATCACCTCGCACGACGTCAAGTACGGCATCGAGCGCAGCAACTTCGCGCGGGACATCCTCTCGCTGGGCCCGAACTACTTCCAGACGTTCCTCAAGGACAACCCCGGCGGCTACAAGGGCCCCTACAAGGACAAGTCCAAGGCCGGGCTCAAGTCCATCGAGACCCCCGACGACCAGACGCTCGTCTTCCACCTCAAGAAGCCGTTCGCCGAGTTCGACTACCTGGTCAGCGCCCCGCAGACGGCCCCCGTCCCGCAGGCCAAGGACAAGGGCGCCGACTACACCAGGAACGTGGTCTCCTCCGGCTCGTACAAGTTCCAGAGCTACGAGGAGGGCAAGCAGCTCACCCTCGTGCGCAACCCGAACTGGTCCGCCAAGACCGACCCGCTGCGCAAGCAGCTGCCGGACAAGATCGTCGTCAAGCTCAAGGTCGCCCAGTCGACCATCGACAAGGACCTCAAGTCCGGCACCACCCACGTGGACCTCAACGGCCGCGGCGTCGACGGCCAGACGCAGGCCGGGCTCGTGACGGACGCCAAGGCGAAGGGCAACACCGACAACGCGCTCGGTGAGCGGCTCGCCTACACCGCGATCAACTCCAAGGTGAAGCCGTTCGACAACATCGAGTGCCGCAAGGCCGTCGAGTACGCGATCGACAAGAAGGCCGCGCAGACCGCGCTCGGCGGCCCGATACGCGGTGACGTCGCCGGCACGGTCCTGCCGACCGACATCGCCGGCTTCCAGAAGTTCGACCCGTACCCGCAGAAGTACGCCAAGGGCAAGCTGGACCTGACCGAGGCCAAGAAGCACTGGGACAAGTGCGGCGCGGGCAAGGTCAACACCACCATCCTGGCGCGCAGCGACCGCCAGGAGGAGGTGGACGGGGCGACCTCGGTCGTCGACTCGCTCAAGAAGATCGGCGTCAACGCCAAGATCCAGACCTACCCGTCGAGCAAGTACTTCTCGGACTACGCGGGTGCGCCGGCGTTCAACAAGAAGAACAACGTCGGTCTGATGATGATGCAGTGGGGCGCCGACTTCCCGACCGGCTACGGCTACCTGCAGCAGATCCTCCACGGCAAGGCGATCCAGAAGTCCGGTAACTCCAACCTTTCGGAGCTGGACGACCCGGAGATCAACAAGCTGCTCGACTCCGCCATCGCCAACCCCGACAAGGCCGCCCGGGAAAAGGCGTACGCCCAGATCGACAAGAAGACGATGGACCAGGCAGTGATCGTCCCGATCACCTACTTCAAGGTCCTGCTGTACCGTGCGCCCAAGGCCACCAACATGGTCTCGACCTCGGCCTACAGCGGCGAGTACGACTACCTCAACATCGGCCTCAAGAAGTAGCAGCCCTGGAAGGCAGGTGAAGGCATTGGTGTCCGCGGGCCGGTTCCGGCCGGCCCGCGGCGCCGACGCCGCATCCCCGTGTTCTCGTACATCATCCGCAGGTTGATCAGCGCAGTGATCCTGCTGCTGATCGTCAGCGCGGTCACCTTCGGCATTTTCTTCCTGCTGCCGAAAATGGCCGGGCAGACCACCGACCAGCTTGCCCAGCAGTACATCGGAAAGGCCCCCACGCCCGCGGACATCGCCGCGGTGAAGAAGAATCTCGGCCTGGACAAGCCCGTGTACGAGCAGTACTGGGATTTCCTCAAGGGCATATTCGTCGGCGTCGACTACAAATTCGGTCCGGAAGCGGCCAAGTGCCATGTGCCGTGCTTCGGTTACTCCTTCAAAACGCATATCGAGGTCTGGCCGGAAATCCAGTCCCGGCTCCCGGTGACGCTGTCGCTGGCCGCCGGCGCGGCCGTGCTGTGGGTCGTCTCCGGTGTCGCCACCGGTGTGCTCTCCGCGCTGCGCCCCGGCTCGTTCTTCGACCGGCTGGCCATGAGCGTCGCCCTGGCCGGCGTCTCGCTCCCCATGTTCTTCACCGGAGCCCTGTCGCTGGCCCTGTTCACCTACCAGTGGCCGATCTTCGAACGCAGCGACTATGTGCCGCTGCTGGAGGATCCGTTCCTGTGGGCCCGGACCCTGGTCCTGCCCTGGGTGACCCTTGCCTTCCTCTACTCCGCGCTCTACGCCCGCCTCACCAGAGCGGGCATGCTCGAGACGCTGAGTGAGGATTACATCCGTACGGCCCGCGCCAAGGGCCTGCGCGAGCGCAAGGTCGTCGTACGGCACGGTCTGCGGGCCGCGCTCACCCCGATCATCACCGTCTTCGGCATGGACCTGGGTCTGCTGCTCGGCGGCGCGCTGATCACCGAACAGGTCTTCTCGCTCAAGGGGGTCGGCGCCTTCGCGGTGGAGGCGATCAATGCCAACGACCTCCCGAACATTCTCGGCGTCACCCTGCTCGCCGCGTTCTTCATCGTCATTTGCAACCTGGTGGTGGACGTTCTGTACGCCGCCGTAGACCCGCGGGTGAGGCTCTCGTGACCGACTCCTCCGAGGACAAGAACGGGGCGGCAAAGGCCGCCGAGCCGAAGAAGGCCGAAGCCGCCGGAAGGGCCGAGGCCAAGGCCGACATGGCCAAGGCGGAAGCCGGGCCCAAGGTCTCGACGACCAAGCCGGAAGCCGGGCCCAAGGCGGCCCCCGCCCCCGCCGCCACCCCCGAGAAGCCCGCGCCCTTCCTCGAGGTCCGTGACCTCAAGGTGCACTTCCCCACCGACGACGGCCTGGTCAAGTCCGTCGACGGGCTGACCTTCAGCCTGGAGAAGGGCAAGACGCTCGGCATCGTCGGCGAGTCCGGGTCCGGCAAGTCGGTGACCTCGCTCGCCGTCATGGGACTGCACCGGGCCTCGCGCCAGCAGCGCAGCAAGGTGACGATGTCCGGCGAGATCTGGCTGGACGGCAAGGAGCTGGTCGGCGCCGATCCGGACGAGGTGCGCCGGATGCGCGGCCGCCGGATGGCGATGATCTTCCAGGATCCGCTGTCCGCGCTGCACCCCTTCTACAGCGTCGGCAGCCAGATCGTGGAGGCGTACCGCGTCCACAACGACGTCGACAAGAGGACCGCGCGCAAGCGGGCGATCGAGATGCTCGACCGGGTCGGCATCCCGCAGCCGGACAAGCGGGTGGACGACCATCCGCACCAGTTCTCCGGCGGTATGCGCCAGCGCGCCATGATCGCGATGGCGCTGGTCAACAACCCCGAGCTGCTGATCGCGGACGAGCCGACCACCGCCCTGGACGTCACCGTCCAGGCGCAGATCCTGGACCTGATCCGCGATCTGCAGAAGGAGTTCGGCTCGGCGGTCGTCATCATCACCCACGACCTGGGCGTGGTGGCCGAGCTGGCCGACGACCTGCTGGTGATGTACGGCGGCCGGTGCATCGAGCGCGGCCCGGCCGAGAAGGTCTTCTACGAGCCGCAGCACCCCTACACCTGGGGTCTGCTCGGCTCCATGCCGCGGATCGACCGTGACCAGACCGACCGGCTGATCCCCGTCAAGGGCTCGCCGCCCAGCCTGATCAACGTGCCGTCCGGCTGTGCCTTCAACCCCCGTTGCCCGTACGCGGATGTCCCCAAGGACAACCTCACCCGCACGGTGCGCCCCGAACTGCGCCAGGTCGACGGCGGGCACTACTCCGCCTGCCACATGGCGCAGGAGGAGCGGGAGCGTATCTGGACCGAAGAGATTGCGCCGAAGCTGTGACCGAGACGACTGACGACCGGAACAAGAAGATCCCGCCGCAGAACACGGCCGAGGCCGCGGCCGACGCCGAGCCGCTGCTCAAGGTCCGCGGCCTGGTCCGCCACTTCCCGATCACCAAGGGGCTGCTCAAGCGCCAGGTGGGGGCCGTCCAGGCGGTCGACGGCATCGACTTCGACGTGCGGCCCGGCGAAACGCTCGGCGTGGTCGGCGAGTCCGGCTGCGGCAAGTCGACGATGGGCCGGCTGATCACCCGGCTCGACGAGCCGACCGGCGGCTCCATCGAGTTCCAGGGCCAGGACATCACCCATCTCTCGCCGGGCAGGCTGCGCCCGATGCGCCGCGACGTCCAGATGATCTTCCAGGACCCGTACGGTTCGCTGAACCCGCGGCACACCATCGGCGGCATCGTCTCCACCCCCTTCCGTCTCCAGGGCGTCGAGCCCGAGGGCGGCGTGAAGAAGGAGGTGCAGCGGCTGCTGGAGCTGGTGGGCCTGAGCCCGGAGCACTACAACCGCTATCCGCACGAGTTCTCCGGCGGCCAGCGCCAGCGCATCGGCATCGCCCGCGCGCTGGCGCTCAAGCCGAAGCTGGTGGTCGCCGACGAGCCGGTCTCCGCGCTGGACGTCTCCATCCAGGCCCAGGTCGTCAACCTCATGGACGACCTCCAGGAGGAGCTGGGCCTGACGTACGTCATCATCGCCCACGACCTCTCGGTCATCCGGCACGTCTCGGACCGGATCGCGGTGATGTACCTCGGCAAGATCGTGGAGCTGAGCGACCGCAAGTCGCTGTACGAGTCGCCGATGCACCCGTACACCAAGGCGCTGCTGTCCGCCGTGCCGGTGCCCGACCCCAAGCGGCGCACCCAGCGCGACCGGATCCTGCTCAAGGGCGATGTGCCCTCGCCGATCAACCCGCCCTCCGGCTGCCGGTTCCGTACCCGCTGCTGGAAGGCGACCGACAAGTGCGCCACCACCGAGCCGCCGCTGGTCGCCCTGCGCACCGGCCACCAGGTGGCCTGCCACCACCCGGAGAACGCGCCAAGTGATCAGTAACACCTGAGGAATTGGCAAAGTCCTGCGTAAAACGGGACGGGAGAGTGCAGAGTCAGCACGGTTATTGACCATCATCCGTGTGTTCGAAAGGACGGCTCATGGCGCTTTCCCGTTCCGTGCGTCGCACCCCCCGCAGGATCGCCCTCGCCACCGCGGTCGCCTCGGCCGCCATCCTCGCCGCCGCGCCGGCTGCACCTGCTGCATCCGGTGGCGCCTCGCCCGGCGCCCCCGGAGTCGGTGACCCGTACTTCCCCGAAATGGGCAACGGCGGCTTCGACGCCCTGCATTACAACCTCGGTGTCAGCTACGACCCCGACAGCGGTCTCCTGGAAGGCCGTACGACCATCAAGGCCAAGGCCACCAAGAACCTGAGCGCCTTCGACCTCGACCTGCAAAAGCTCCGGGTGGAGTCGGTCAAGGTGAACGGTGAGAAGGCGGCCTTCACCAGATCCGGCGACGAACTCACCGTCACGCCCGCCTCCCACCTGCGCAAGGGCCAGCGGTTCAGCGTCTCCGTCGCCTACGCCGGCATACCCGAGGCGCTCGGCGGCCCCATCATTTTCGGTTCCCCCTATGGCTGGATGAAGACCAAGGACGGCGTTTTCGTCGCCTGTGAGCCGAACGCCGCCTCGACGTGGTTCCCCTCCAGCGACCACCCCGGCGACAAGGCCACCTACGACATCCGCATCGACGCCCCCAAGGGCCTGACCGGTATCTCCAACGGCCGGCTGGTCAGCTCCCACGAGAAGGGCGGCCGCTCGTACTCCCACTGGCGCGAGACCAAGCCGATGGCGACGTACCTGGCCACCGCCACCATCGGGAAGTTCGACGTCCGTACGGGCACGACCCCCGGCGGCACCCCCATCTACGTCGCCACCGACCCGACCCTGCCCACCGGCAAGGTCGACGTCTACGGCATCACCGCCGAGGCCACCGATTACTGGTCCAAGGTCTTCGGCAAGTACCCCTTCGAGGAGACCGGCGCGATCGTCGACGACATGCCGCAGGCGGGCTTCTCGCTCGAAGTGCAGTCCAAGCCGGTCTATTCGGCCGTACGCGACGAGACCACCATCGTCCACGAGCTGGCCCACCAGTGGTTCGGCGACTCGGTCTCCGTCAAGAAGTGGCAGAACATCTGGCTCAACGAGGGCTTCGCCACCTACGCGCAGTGGCTGTGGGACGAGCACAAGGGCACCCAGAGCGCCCATGACGCCTTCCGCAAGCAGTACGCGGCCATTCCGGCGGACGACGGCTTCTGGAAGATCAAGGTCGGTGACCCGCAGCGGGACACCATGTTCTCCCGCGCGGTCTACAAGCGGGGCGCGATGACCCTGCAGGCGCTGCGCGAACGCATCGGCGACAAGGCGTTCTTCAAGCTGCTCCCGGCCTGGACCGCCGCGCACCGTTACGGCAACGCGGAGACGTCCCAGTTCATCGCGCTCGCCGAGAAGATCTCCGGTCAGCAGCTGGACGATCTGTTCCACACCTGGCTGGACACGGACAGCCGGCCGGCGCTGCCCGGCGCGTAGCCCTCCGACGGACCGGGGGCGGCCGTCAGCCGGCGTCGGTGTCCCGCCCGCCGCGGTTGCCGGGCTGCTGCGGCCGCGGCAGATGCACGCCGAAGTACACCGCCCCCATCCGCAGCGCGAACACCACCCCCGCCGAGACCCCCGCGGCGGGGGTGGCCCCCACGCCGAGGTGGTCCAGCGCCAGATAGCAGCAGGCACCCGCCAGGGCCGCGATGGCGTACACGTCCTCGCGCAGCAGCAGCGGCGGGAACTCCCCGCACAGCACATCGCGGATGACCTCACCGGCGACGCCGGTCATCACCGCCAGGATGATCACGGCCAGCGGTGTCACGCCCGCCTCGATGGCCGCGCGGGCCCCGATCACGGTGACCACGGCCAGCCCGACGGCGTCCACGACCAGCAGCGATTTGTGCGGCAGCTGCCAGAACCGCAGATAGGCCATGGTGCCGACGCCGACGCAGATGATCAGCGTGAGCAGCACCCAGTCGTGCGTCCAGTACAGCGGCGCCCGGTTGAGGATGGTGTCGCGCAGCGTGCCGCCGGAGATCGACGCGGCGAAGGCGAGCACCAGGCCGCCGAACGGGTCCATGTTGGCCCGGTAGGCGGCCAGCACCCCGCTCGCGGCGAAGGCGGCGACGCCGACCAGGTAGAGCACGTGAAGCATGGCGGCATCATCGCAGGCCCGGAATGCCTGCCTCCGCCCGCGGTGGTCAAAACTGACACTACCGGTCGGTAACAAACCCGTGTAGCGTTCCCGGCATGGCAACGGTGACCATTGGTAACAGCGAGTTCGACCGCGATACGGCGGTCACGCGCCGCGCGCCCGGCGTCTACGACGCGCACCTCTCCGCAGGCTGGACGATCATCCAGGCGGTCAACGGCGGCTATCTGCTCGCCCTCATGGGCCGCGCGCTGGGCGACGCCCTCCCGCACCCCGACCCGTTCTCGGTCACCGCGCACTACCTGACGGCCTCCGTCCCCGGCCCCGCCGTCATCCGCACCGAGGTCGTCCGCACCGGCCGCACCATGTCGACCGGCACCGCGACCCTGGTCCAGTTCACGGAGGACGGCACCGAGGTCGAGCGGCTGCGCGTGCTCGCCGCGTACGGCGACCTCGGCGCCCTCCCCGACGACGTCCGGACGACCGCGAAACCGCCCGCCATCCCCCCGTACGAGCACTGCCTGGGCACGGACAGCGCCCCCGACGGGCAGCCGGCCATCCCCGGCAGTACAGCCATCGCCGACCGCCTCGCCCTCCGCCTCGACCCGGCGACCGCGGGCTGGGCCGTCGGCGCGCCCTCCGGCAAGGGTGAGATGCGCGCCTGGTTCGGCCTCGCCGACGGCCGCGACCCCGACCCGCTCTCCCTTCTGCTGACCGTGGACGCCCTCCCGCCCACCGCCTTCGACCTGGGCCTGGCCGGCTGGGTCCCCACCGTCGAACTCACCACCCACATCCGCCACCGCCCGGCCCCCGGCCCGCTCCGGGTCGCCATCGCCACCCGTAACCTGGCGGGCGGCTTCCTGGAGGAGGACGCCGAGGTCTGGGACTCGGCGGACCGACTGGTGGCCCAGTCGCGGCAGTTGGCGCGCACCGTACTGCACGGGTGACATCCCGCCCCGGGGCCTTTTCGCAGGTGGCTCCGGGTACGGAAGCGGAAATTGTGACGCAAAAGAGCGCGCGGTGACGGTGCGTCTCATGTCAGACTGACAGGCATGGGGGACGTGGCGCTGAAGATGGATGACGGGACCGTCGTGTGGCTGCGGGCCGAAGAGCCGCCCGCCGACGGGCGACCGGCCACGGTCCCGGACCAACCCCCCGCCCCTGACGGCGAACTGGAACTCCCCGACGCCTTCGGCTCCGCCCAGCCGGTCAGCGTCGACAGCCGGATCAGCCGCGCGCTGGCCCGCAGCGGCCGGACCCTCGAAGAGGCGCTGCGTCCGCTCGGCGGCGTCCTCGGCCAGATCCACCGCTCGATCTCCACCGGCAGCCACCGCCCCGACGAGGTCACCGTGGAGTTCGGCGTCACGCTCGGCTCCGATCTGCGCCTCGGCGTCTTCGCCGGCAAGGGCGATGCGAGCTTCAAGGTCTCGGCCAAGTGGAACCTCGGCAGTGGCGCGGGTGAACCCGGCGGGGCCGCACCGTGATCCCCGGCGCCGGGCCCGACACCCCGCTCCAGCTGTCCTTCGCCTCCGTACGGCACGGCGGACGGGCCGTCGGCGCGGGTGTGCTGGTCGCCGAGCGCCTCGTTCTGACCTGCGCCCATGTCGTCAACAGCGCCCTGGGCAGGGGCCGGTTCACCCAGGACACCCCCGGACACGGCGACACCGTCACGCTCCGGCTGCCGCATGTCGCGGCGGCCCGCGACCTGACCGCCCGGGTGGTACGGGAGATGTGGGTGCCGCCACGGGCCAGGGCGGCCGGGCGCGACCCGGTCGATCCGGGCCGGGTGCCGTACTACGGCGATCTCGCCGTACTGGAGCTGACCCAGACGCCGCCCGAGGGCGCCGAGCCCGCGCCGTTCCTCCAGCACAACTACGCGGGCGAGGTCATCGCTTTATGGGCCAGCGGCAATCCGCTGCCCACCGTCCGCGCCGTACCGCGGGTCTCCGCGCCGCCCTGGATCGCCCTGGACGTGCTCGGCGGCGCCCAGGTCACCGAGGGGTTCAGCGGCGGACCGCTGTGGGACCGCGAACGCCAGGCCGTGGTCGGTCTGGTCGCGGCCGTGCACCGCCCCCCGGAGGCGGCGGCCCCCGGATCACCGCCGACGACCATGTACGCCATCAGCGTCCCCGCCATCGAGGCCGAACTCCCCGCGCTCCCGCCCTCGGCGGTGCCCACCGCCCGGCGTGGCGTACAGCAGCTGCTCACCGCCCTGGAACGGGTCCTCAAGGGCCGCGACGCCGTTCTGGCCTGCGAGGAGCGGCTCGCCGCCCGCCTCGGCAGGACCTCGGCGGGCCCGGCCGCCGACCTGGACCGCCTCGTCGGCCTCGCCGTGAGCGTCCGCCGAGGCATCCCCGAACTCCTCGATCTCGTACGGGACTACGAGCCGTCCGCGGCCGCCGCCCCCTACGACCGCCCCGGCCTCCACGGCACCCGCGAGGACTGGGAACGCCTGCGCCGCGCCGCCCGTACGGTCCGCCCCGGCGAGTATCTGACCACCCGCCAGCGCCGTGACCTCGCCGGCCTGCTGGCCCACTGCACCCGTACGGACCCCCGCACCCTCCTGGAACGCGTCCTGCCGCACGCCCCGGAGCTGCCCGCCGTCACGGGCCTCGCCGATGCCATGGACGCCCTCGAGGGCTTCGGCTCCGCCCCCGGCGCGCTCGTACCGCCGCTGCTGCAAGGGGTGGTCCGGGTCAGCGTCGAGGAAGGCGCGGCCGGTCCCTATCCCGCCGAGGACCTGGACGCCTGGGTCGAGCGGGTCGCCGTCCGGTCGGGGGTGGACGAGGCGGCGGTCAGCCAGTTCCGCGCCGATGCCGAGGCCGCGGCCGCCCCCTCTCCGGCAGCGGCCACCTCCTCCCGCGCCGCCGCCCTCGCCCCGCGCGTCCAGGTGGAGCTGCTGCCCACCCCCACCGGCCGCCGCTTCACGTACCAGATCTGGACGTTCGCCGACGGCCAGGCCCACCGGCTCGCGCTGGTCCACGACGCGGAGGCGGGCAGCGAGCAGGTCGTCGACGACATCCGCCGGGTGCTGCGCACCGAGGTCCGCGAGGACCCGGAGACCGCCCTGGTGGAGTACTTCCTGCCGTCCGCCTGGCTCGGCCTCGACGTCGACTCCTGGGAGTCGCCCGACAGCGACGAGGACGGGCCGTTCGCGCCCGGCATCACCCGCCGTGTGGTGGTCCGTACGACCGAACGCTCCCGGGAGAGCTATGCCGGCTGGAAACAGCGCACCGCCGCCCTGCCGCACGCCAAACGCCTCGTCCTCGACCACCGGCACACCGACCGCAAGGTCGCCCGCGCCCAGCTGGAGGTGCACCGCGACGCCGGGACGGTGATCGTGTGCTGCGAGCCGCACCACCACGGCACGCTGCTGCGCCAATGCGTCCAGGCGGGCGTGCACACCGTGCTGTGGCACCGCGCGGAACACGGCGAGCACATCGCCCAGGACCTGCTGGCCCTGGTGGACGGCACGGACCACACCGAGGTCCCCGAGGTGGTACGCCTGGAGCGGGCCAAGGCGATGGCCGAGCCCGAGAGCGCGGGCCACCACGGCCGCCGGCTGTCCCTGCTCTACGACGCACCCGACCACCGGCCCCCGCAACTGGCCCCCGACGCCTGGGTGCTCACCCAGCCCTGACCGCCGGCCCCGACCGCCCGGATGCCCCGACTGCCCGGATGCCCCCAATGCCTGGATGCCCACGACGCCTGGCTGGGCAGTAATCGACGCAGCAGTAATCGACGCAGTACGTGACGAGGAGAACGAGCGGTGACCGGACAGAGCGCAGCAGGCGCCTACGACGACCCGGCGGCCGACCCGGAGCACTGGTGGGTGTTCCGCGGCCCGTCGGGCCTGCCCGCCCCGCCGCCCTGGCGGCGTTTTCGGGGTTTCCCGGCCACCGGCACCGCGACGCCCCGTGTCCCGTACCTCCTGGAGCGCAACGAGATCTCCGTCGTCAACGCCGCGCTGCATCTGCACCGCCCGCTGCTGGTCACCGGTCGCCCCGGCGCCGGCAAGAGCTCGCTGGCCCGCGCCGTCGCCGAGGAGCTGGGCCTGGGCGACGTCCTGCGCTGGTCGGTCAACAGCCGCTCCACGCTCCAGGACGCCCTCTACCGCTACGACGCCGTGGGCCGCCTCCGTGAGGCCTCACTGCGCCGCGAGCGGGAGGCACCGCGCGGCTCCGCCCGCCGCCCCAGGGCCCGGCGCGCCGCCTCCGCCGGGGACATCGGCCAGTATCTGCGCCTCGGCCCGCTCGGCAGCGCCCTGGCGTCCGACCGCCCCCGGGTGCTGCTCGTCGACGAGCTCGACAAGGCCGATATCGACCTGCCCAACGACCTGCTGGTCGTCCTGGAGGAGGGCGAGTTCGAGATCCCGGAGCTGGCCCGGCTGCCCGAACACCAGCAGGAGGTGCAGGTCCTGCTGAGCGGAAGCCGGGAGCGGGTCACGGTCCACCGCGGGGTGGTCCGCTGCGGCCACTTCCCGGTCGTGATCATGACCAGCAACGGCGAGCGGGACTTCCCGCCCGCCTTCATGCGCCGCTGCGTACGGCTGGATCTGCCGGAGCCGACCGGCGACCGGCTGCGCAAGATCATCGAACACAACCTGGGCGAGGAGGCGGTCGCCGCCGCCGAGGACCTCATCGAGGTCTTCCAGCAGCGCGCGAAGACCCAGACCCTGGCCACCGACCAGCTCCTGGCCGCCGTCCATCTGCGGATCAGCGGCGCCGACCTCTCCAAGGAAGAGCTCCTCGCCGCCGTCCTGCACCGCCTCGACGAGCCCATGTCGCCATGATCGACCGACTACGACAGGCGATGTCGGCCGCCGGCTACGACCTCGGAGCCACCGAACTCCTCGATGTGCTGTGGCTGACGCAGGTGATGGAGGGGCGCGGAGCGCCACAGCTGACGGGGGAGCCGGGGGAGAGCGTGGATGCGCTGGGGGCAGACGGGGACGGGGGCTCGGAGGACATCGCCGAGCGGGCGGGTGAGCCTTTGGGGGCGGACGGGGGGAGGGGCGAGGGCGACGCGGCCGCCGAGTCCGCCGGGCCTGGTGGCCACGCCGGTCCCGGCGACCTCACCGACTCCCTCGACCCCGCCGATCCGGCCGGCCCCTCCGGCAGCCCTGACCCCTCCGATCCCTCCGCCCCCGCTGCCCCTTCCGGCCCGGTAACTCCCGTCGGCCCGCCCCGTCGTGCGCTGTACGCCATGGGAAGCCAGGGCGGCGAACACGGCGCGGACCGTGCCCGGCCCGCGCGGGTGCCGGGCGGGCGCGCGCTGCCCGACGCCCAGCAGCTGGGCCGCGCGCTGCGCCCGCTGCGCCGTTCCCGGGACCACCCGCACCGCACCGTCACCGACATCGAGGCCACCGTCCGGCTCGCCGCCGAGACCGGCTTCCTCGACGTCGTCTCCCGCCCGGACCAGGAACGCCGCTGGTCGGCCGTGCTGCTGGTGGACTGCTCCCCGTCCATGCAGGTGTGGGGCTCGCTGGCCGCCGAGCTGCGCGCGCTCCTTGCGCGGAGCACGGTCTTCCGCTCCGTCGAGATCCATCTGGTCGACCCCCGGGACCCGGTCGGCCCGCTGCGCGGCCGGCATGCCGCGCGCGCGTCGTTGACGTTCCTCCTCACCGACGGTACGAGTCCCGGATGGCGCAGCCCCCAGGCCGTCCGGGCGCTGACCGCCTGGGGCCGCGGCGGCCCGGTGGCCGTACTGAACCCGCTGCCCCGGCGGCTGTGGCGCGGCACCACCCTGGATGCCCGGCCCCGGCTCCTGGCCGCACCGGGCGAGTTCGACCCCGTCGGACGCCTGATCGTCTGCGACGCTCTCAGCGGCGAGCGCGACCCGGAGGCGGACGGCCTCCTCGCGCTGCCCGTACTCCACCCCACCGCCTCCGCGCTGGAGCAGTGGGCCGGGCTGCTCACCCGCCCCGGTGTCCCGCACCTGATCGAAACGGTGCTGCTGGACGAGGCTCCGCTGCACGCCCCGCCGCACCGGCCGCACGGCACCGCGGAGGAGCTGCTGGCCCACTTCCGGGGAGCGTTCTCGCCCGAGGCCTACCGCCTCGCCGTCCGCCTCTCCGCGATCCGCCCCCTGACCACCCCTCTGATGCAGCTGGTCCGCGCCGCCACCATGCGCGACGCCGGGCCCACCCATGTCGCGGAGATCCTGCTCGGCGGCCTCCTGGAGCGCACCGACCAGGCCCGCGACGCGGCCGCCGTACAGACTCTGGACCGCGCCCTGGGCCCGCCGCCACCGGGCCAACCGGTCCAGCCCGTGTACGACTTCCGGCCCGGCGTGCGCGAGCTGCTGTTCAGCGGCCTCGGCGCCGAACAGGCCGTGGAGGTCGTCGAGGCGGTCGGCCGGTCCCTGGAGCCGTACATGGGGCGGCTGCCGGACTTCCCCGTCCTGATGGGGGACGAGGAGGGGGAGCTGCGGCTGCATGCGTCGGCGCGGGCCTTTGCCGTCCTGGCCAGTCCGGTGCTGGAGCGGATGGGGGGCGCGGTGCCGGAGTGGCCGCCGGCTGCGCCGGCCTCCCCCGTGCCGCGGCCACGCCGCCCGGCGGCCGGGCCGCCGCTGCGCTTCGGGGTGCTCGGGCCGGTGCGGGCCTGGCGGGGGGAGACCGAGATCTTTCTGGGCGGACCGGAGGTGCGGGTGCTGCTGGCGTGCCTGCTGCTCCGGCCGGGCCACTCGGCCACCGCGGGCGACCTGGTTGCCGACATCTGGGGCGATGTGCCGCCGCGGGACGCCCACGCGCTGCTGGACAGCTACGCCACCCGGCTGGGCCGGGCGCTCGACTGGGACCTCGTGGCCGGCGGGGGGGACGACGGATACGCGCTGCGCCGCCCCGACGGCCGTGCGCCCGTCCTCGGCCTCGATCTCGAACTGGCCGAGCGGCTGGTGGACCACGCCCGCAATGCCGAGGATCCGGCCGAGGCGCGCCAACTGCGCGATGCCGCATTCGCGTTGTGGGACGGCGAGCCGCTCGCCTGTCTCCCGGAGCCGCTCGCCCGGGCGCCCCGCGAGCGCCTGGCACGCTGGCGCGCCGACCTCCTGGCCGGGCGGTACCGCCCCCTGGCCGAGGACGGCTCCGCGGCCCTGCCGCCCGCCCCCGACCACTTCTTCGGCCGTACGGCGGAGATCGCCGAGCTGGCGGCGGCGCTGCGGCGTACGGACGCCGAGAAGTCCTGCTGGGCCGTCCACGGGCCGCCCAGGGCGGGCAAGACGGCGCTGGCGCTGCGGGTCGCGCACGAAGTGGCGGGCGACTTCCCCGACGGGCTGCTGTTCATCGACATGCGGGAGGCCGGTCCCGAGCGGTGGGCGCACTGCCGCGCGCTGCTGGCCCAGCGGCGGTCTCTGCTCGTCCTGGACGACGTCTCCGACGACGAGGAGGCGCTCGCCGCCCTGCTCCGGGAACCGGGTGCCTGGGCCGGCACCGTACTGCTCACCGGCCGCCGCCGCCCGCAACTCGACGGGCTCACCGGCGCTGTCGCGCTGACCAGGCTCCCGGCGGCCGAGGCCTGCGCGGCCCTGCCCGAGCACCTGCTGCTCCAGTGGCTGGACACGCAGCTCACCGTGGACGCCAAGCGCGCCTTCTGCCTCCTGGCCGTCCCGGAGGGCGCCGGGCTGTCGCTCCCGGCCGTCTCCGCGCTGCTGGCCACGACGCCGGAACGGGCCCGTACGCACCTGTACGAGCTGCAGGCGATCGGTGCGCTGGAGAAGACGGCCCGCGGCCACTACCGCTACGTCGGCGAACTCCGGTCCTTCGCCCGGGGGATCGCCGATCGCGAGCTGCCCCGGGAACGGCGCGACAACGCGCTCTCCCGGCTGCTGGACCTCTATCTGGCCATGGGCCGCCGCCTCCACGAGACCCGGTATCCGGGGGAGCGGTGGCGGAGCCGCCTCCCCCAGGTTTCCTCCCCCGCGCTCGCCAAGGTGAAGGACACCACCCAAGCCCTGGCCGCCTGGGCCGACGAGACGCCCCATCTCCTTGCGCTCGTCCGCCAGGTGGCGGTGACCACCCCGCGGCTCGTGAGGCCCGCCGCCGTTCTCCTGCTGCTCGCCCAGGTGACGGCGGACTCCGGGGCGCTCTCCGCCGCGTTCGAAACGGCCGCACTGACCCTGGCCGCGCGGGCAGCCAGGGAGGGCGACGGCCAGGCGGAGGGCCGGGCCCGCGCCGCCCTCGCCGAGGCGTATGCCGCCCTGGGCAAGTTCACCGAGGCCGAGGCCCAGGTGCGGCGGGCGGATCACCTGTCCGACGCTTCCGGCGATCCCGTGACGTACTTCCGCGCCCCGTACGTACAGGGAATCATCGCCCTCCACCAGGGGCGGCACGAGGAAGCGGGGCGGAAGCTCACCGCGGCCTGGGAGCGGTGCCGCGACCGCAAGGACGAGCTGGGCGAGGCCGCCGCGCTCGCGGCGCTGGCGCGGTTGTGGGCGGCGGTCGGCAACAGCGGCGACGCCGTCCTGTTCGCCGAGCGGAGCGTGGGCATCTACCGCCGGGCCGGCAACGGCTCCCCGCGCCTGGCGCACGGCCTGTTCGCCCTGGCCGAGGCGCTGTCGGCGGCCGGCCGGCACACCGAGGCGCTCCGCGCGCTCTTCCAGGCGCTGCCGCTCTTCGAGGAGGACGGCCAGCACCTCTGGGCGGGCCGCACGCGCTGCCGTACGGCCGAGGCGACGGCCGCCCTGATCCGGCCCAGCGAGGCGACGTCCGCCGCCGAGGACGCGGCGAAGCGGCTGCTGGTGCCGGGCGGCGAGCGGTGGCGGGCCGATGCGCTGGCCGTGCTGGGGCACGCCGAGACCGCCCTGGGCCGCAAGCAGGGCGCCCGGGGGCACTGGCGCGAGGCGCTCGCCGTCTACGAGGCGTTCGGCGCCCCGGAGGCGGCGGGGGTGCGGGCGCTGCTACGGGACAAGGCGGCGGCGCCGGCCACCGGTTCGCGCCGGTCGAGCGTGTCGCGTACGGCGGACACCGCGGCCACCGGCACGGTCCTGCGCGATCTGGCGGCGGCCGTCGGCGCCCTCCGTGACCGGCTCCGGCTCGACGCCGTCGCCCCGGACCGCGGCACCGCCCCGCCCGGAGCCCTGGCATCCCTGGAGACCCGGGAGTCCTTCCGGACCCTGACCGCCCTCGAGGCCGAACTAGCCGCCCTGCTGGCCGACTTCGCGCGGACGGGCCGCCCCCCGCGCGCCGACCTGAAACGCCTGCGCACCTCCCTGGAGACGGCGACCTCGCCCGAGGCGGTGACGTCGGCTCAGGCCCCGCCGTTGACGACGCCCGCCACGCTCGAGGCGGCCGACGCGGTCCACGGCCTCGCCCGCCGGCTCGCCCCGTGATCCCCTAACCGCCCGCGCGCAGAAAGTCCCCCAGCGCCGCGGCGAGTTCCGCGGGCGCATCCTCCTGCACGAGATGCCCCGCGCCCTCGATGACGTGGAGCCGCGCGCCCGGAACGCGGGAGGCCAGCTCATGCCCCCGCGCGACCGGAATCCAGTCGTCCTGCGCGCCCCAGCACACCAGCACCGGCACCTCGATCTCCCCGTACCGCCCCTCCACCTCGTCCGTGAACCGCTGATCGTTCTGCGCGATCTGGCGGTAGAAGGCAGGCCGGCCCTCCTGCGTGCACCAGGGCTCGACCAGCCGCTCCAGCACGGCCGGGTGGAGCCCCTGATGGCTCGCCGACGAGACGTACTCCGTGACCATCGCCCGGTGGAGGGCCGGCGGCAGCTGCCCGAACACCTCCGGGTGGGCACCCAGCAGCCGGTACGTGGGCGAGCCCCACGGCCCCAGCGCCACCGGGTCGACCAGCGCCAGCCGCTCGTACCGCGCCCCGTGCAGCAGATGCGCCCGCAGTGCGACGCACCCCCCGAAGTCATGGGCCACAACGGCCGGCCGGGCTCCTTCCCCGTCGAGCCCCCAGTGCGCGAGCAGCTCCCCGAACACCCGGCCCTGCGCGGCGAGCGACACATCCTGCCCGGCCCGCTTCTCCGAGGCGCCGTAGCCCGGCATGTCCCAGACGAACACCCGGTGCCGCGTGGCCAGGGCACGCGCAACTCCCCGCCACACAGAGGACGAGAACGGTGTCCCGTGCAGCAGAACCACTGCCGGCGCCCGCTCCTCCCCGAGGGCGGCCCATCGCACCTCGTCGCCCGAGGAGGTACGGAACGTACGGTCCAGAAGCCACTGTGTCATGAGTGTCAGGCTAGACACTACTTACAGATGCGTCCAGGATTTCCACGGAGCACGGCGCTCCCGCGCGCCGGACATGCGCCCCCGACCTTCCATGCGCCTCCTCGTAGAATCGTGCGCACCATGGTTTACCTCGACCACGCCGCCACCACTCCGATGCTCCCGGAGGCGGTGCAGGCGATGACCGCCCAGCTGACCGTCACCGGCAACGCGTCCTCCCTGCATGCCGCCGGCCGGCGGGCCCGGCGTACCGTCGAGGAGGCGCGCGAATCCCTCGCCGCTTCACTCGGCGCACGCCCGAGCGAAGTCGTCTTCACGGCGGGCGGCACGGAGGCCGACAACCTTGCGGTCAAGGGCCTGTACTGGTCCCGCCGGGCCGCCGACCCTGCCCGTACCCGCGTCCTGGCCAGCCCGGTCGAGCACCACGCCGTCCTGGACGCGGTGGAATGGCTTGCCGAGCACGAGGGCGCCACCGTCGAATGGCTGCCGGTCGACACCTACGGCCGGGTGCACGCCGACGCCCTGCGCGAGGCCCTCGCCCGCAACCCCGCCGATGTCGCGCTCGCCACCGTCATGTGGGCCAACAACGAGATCGGCACCGTCCAGCCCGTCCAGGAACTGGCCGCGGTGGCAGGCGAGTTCGAGGTCCCCCTGCACGCCGACGCGGTCCAGGCGTTCGGCCAGCTGGACGTCGACTTCGCCGCCTCCGGGCTCGCCGCGATGACCGTCTCCGGCCACAAGATCGGCGGCCCGTACGGCATCGGCGCGCTGCTCCTCGGCCGCCAGTACGCCCCCGTGCCGGTGCTGCACGGCGGCGGCCAGGAGCGCCACGTACGCTCCGGCACCCTCGACACCCCCGCCATCGCCGCCTTCGCCGCGGCCGGCCGGTATGCCGTCGCCCACCGCGAGGAATTCGCCCGCGACATCGGTGCCCTGCGGGACGACCTGATCAAGGCCGTACGCGCCGCCGCCCCCGACGCCGTCCTCGGTGGTGACCCCGACCCGGCGGGCCGCCTCCCCGCCAATGCCCACTTCTCCTTCCCGGGCTGTGAGGGCGACTCCCTCCTCCTGCTCCTGGACGCCCAGGGCATCGCCTGCTCCACGGGCTCCGCCTGCACCGCCGGCGTCGCCCAGCCCAGCCATGTCCTCCTGGCCACCGGCATGTCCCCGGACCTCGCCCGCGGCACCCTGCGCTTCTCGCTCGGCCACACCTCCACCGCGGAGGACGTGGCAGCGGTGGCCGAGGCCATCGGCCCGGTGGTGGAACGGGCCCGGATTGCGGGTCTGAGCTAGGGCCTGTCGGCCCAGGGGCAGGCCCGGGGCGGGCGGCCCGCGCGCCGGCGGGGACCAGGCGGCCCGGGAGGGCCGGGTGGCCGCTGAGGGCCGTCCGCCCGCACCGCCTACCGCGTGCCGGCCGACCGCACCGCCTACCGCGTGCCGGCCGACCGCCCGCCGCCCCGCCGGGCCTGCTCGTCCGCCACAAGCCTCGCCAGCGCAGCGCGCACCAGCCCGATGTACCGGTCCCAGTCCCAGTGCGGCCCCGGATCGGTGTGATCCGTACCCGGCACCTCCACATGCCCGACGATGTGCTCCCGGTCGGCCGGGAACCCGTAGCGATGGCATATCCGGGCCGTCAGCCGCGCCGATGAGGCGTACATGGCATCCGTGAACGACTCCGGCCGGTCCACGAACCCTTCGTGCTCGATCCCGACGCTCCGCTCGTTGTAGCCCCGGTTTCCCGCGTGGAACGCCACATCCAGCTCGCGCACCAGCTGCGCGACCTGCCCGTCCTTCCGTATGACGTAGTGGGCCGCCGCCTCGTGTCCCGGATCCTGGAAGACCCGCAGCGCGGTCGCGAAACTTCCCTGGACGACATGAACGACCACCCGGTCGATCTCGTAATCCGCCGGCCGGTCCGCCCGCCGGTAGTTCTCCGGCGACGCCGCGACCCACTGCGCGCCCCGGTAATCGACGGCCCCCGGCTTGCGCGGCCGGTCGTTCCCCGGCAGCCGCCACCACCAGTGAGACAGCTCACCCGTGGCCCCCAGCGCCGCCACCCCGGCCGTCACCGCTCCCACACCCCCCACCCACAACACCCGCCGCCGCGAAACCCTGGCCGACCCGCCGCTGTCCTTGCCGTCGCCGCTGCTCCCGGCATCGCCGCTGCCCCCGATATCCCCGTTGTTCCCCACACCCCGCACAACGCTTTCCCTCCCGCCGACAGTTCCCCCCGACCCGCACCCCTTACCCTGGACTGGCTATGACTGATGACGCCCCCCGCCGCCTCCGCGTACTCGCCGCCATGTCCGGCGGCGTCGACTCCGCCGTCGCCGCCGCCCGCGCCGCCGAGGCCGGCCACGACGTGACCGGCGTGCATCTCGCGCTCTCCGAGAACCCGAAGTCGTTCCGTACGGGCGCCCGCGGCTGCTGCACCATCGAGGACTCCCACGACGCCCGCCGCGCCGCCGACGTCATCGGCATCCCCTTCTACGTCTGGGACCTCGCCGAGCGCTTCCGCGAGGACGTCGTCGACGACTTCATCGCCGAGTACGAGGCCGGGCGCACCCCCAACCCCTGCCTGCGCTGCAACGAGAAGATCAAGTTCGCCGCCCTCCTGGACAAGGCCCTGGCCCTCGGCTTCGACGCGGTGTGCACGGGCCACTACGCCACCGTCGTCCTCCGCGAGGACGGCACCCGCGAACTCCACCGCGCCTCCGACATGGCCAAGGACCAGTCCTACGTCCTCGGCGTCCTGGACGACCGCCAGCTGGCACACGCCATGTTCCCGCTCGGCGACACCCTCACCACCAAGGCCGAGATCCGCGAAGAGGCCGCCCGCCGCGGCCTGTTCGTCGCCAAGAAGCCGGACAGTCACGACATCTGCTTCATCGCCGACGGCGACACCCAGGGCTTCCTCGCCAAGCGCCTGGGCACCGCCGAGGGCGACATCGTCGACGAGTCCGGCACGGTCCTGGGCACCCACGAAGGCGCCTACGGCTTCACCATCGGCCAGCGCAAGGGCCTGCGCATCGGCCACCCCGCCCCCGACGGCAAGCCGCGCTACGTCCTCGACATCTCCCCGGTCGACAACACCGTCACCGTCGGCCCCGCCGCATCCCTCGACGTCACCGCCCTCACCGCCATCCGCCCCCGCTGGTGCGGCCGCCCGCCCACCGCCGGCCCCGCCACCTACACCGCCCAGCTCCGCGCCCACGGCGGCGAGACCGAGGTCACGGCGGACCTGGTGGACGGCACCGAGCTCCGCGTCACCTTCACGGAGCCGGTCCGGGGCGTGGCCCCCGGCCAGGCGATCGTCCTCTACGACGGGAGCAGGGTGGTCGGGTCGGCGACGATCGCCACTACGGAGCGGCGGGTGGGGGCGGAAGCATAGTCCGCGCGATCAGTCACTCCACGAGATGCAGAACATTGTGGTGCGGCCCCCCGGACACCTTCACTCCCTTGCGCCAACTCGTCCTGCCTTCCGGCGCATTGGTGTCCAACTGCACGGCGCGCACCGCCTCGCCGTCCTTGCTGAACACCCACAGTGAAGGCCCCGAGTACGACGTTGTGGCGGGCTCCCAATCGACCCGGTCGCCCACTACATAGGAGATTTCCCAGTCGCGGGTGAGGGAGTCATAGTCGTACTCGTCGAACACCTGCACCCGGTCCCACGCGAAATCGGTCATCGCCGCCAGGGGCACCGGATCACCGTCGATCGCCGCGTCCATTTTCTTCTGGAGCGCTCCGTCCGTGGTGCTCACCAGTGTCGGCTCCAACACAAACCAGGCGGCACCCAACGTCATGGCCGCGACCAGCACGGCAGTCACTTTTCTCTTCCGCGTGTGCAACATCGGCAGCTTCCCCTCCTGGCTTCCCCGTCCTGGCTCACCGCGGGGGCGGTCACTCCACGAAGTGCATGACATTGTGATTCGGCCCCCCGGAGACCTTCACCTTCGTTGACCAACTCGCTTGGCCCTCAGGCACGCTGGTGTCCATCTGTATGGCCCGCACTGCCTCGCCGTCCTTGCTGAACACCCATAGCGAAGGTCCCGAGAACGACGTCGTGGCGTGCTTCCATTCGACTCGGTCGTCCACCGCATCGGAGATTTCGCAATCACCGGTGAAGTAGTCATGGTCGTACTGCGCGAACAGCTGCAGCCGGTCCCACGCGAAATCGGTCATCTTGGCCAGGGGCACCGGTTTGCCCTCGATGGCAGCGTCGACTTTCTTCTGGAGGGTTTCGTCTGTGGTGCTCAGGAGTGCCGGCTCTCGGAACACGAGCCAGCCGGCGACCAGCGTGACGGCCGCGACCAGCACGGCGGTCACTTTTCTCTTCCGCGTGCCCAGCATCGGCAGCTTTCCCTCCCTGGGTCACTCCACGAAATGCAAGATGTTGCGGTTCGGCCCCCCGGACACCTTCACCTTCCTCGACCAACTCGGCTTGTCATCAGGCGCGCCGGTCTCCATCTGCACGGCCCGCACGGCCTCGCCGTCCTTGCTGAACACCCACAGCGAAGGCCCCGAGTACGACGACACGGCGGGATCCCACTCGACCCGGTCGCCCACCACATCGGAGATGTCGCCGTCGCTGGTGTCATGCGCGAACACCTGAAGCCGGTCCCATTCGAAGCCGGTCATCTTGTTCAGTGGCACCGGATCGCCCTCGATCGCCGCATGCACTTTCTTCTGGAGGGCTTTGTCTGTGGTGCTTACCAGTGCCGGTTCCCGGAGCATGTACCAGGCGGCGCCCAGCGTGACGGCCGCGACCAGCACGGCAGTCACTTTTCTCTTCCGCGTGCCCAACATTGGCAGCTTCCCTGCCCTGGCCCCTCTGCCCCGGATCACCTGGGGTCCCCACCTTGGTCAGGCGCGCCCGCAACCCCATTGCTGTGGCCGTTCTTGTCGACTCGCACCTTGTCACTGGGAACCAGGCTTCCCTCCCGGTCCATCACTACGGTCCTCCCCTGTTGCACTGCGGCCTGCACCTTTTCGGCCAGCTGGGCTGGAGTGGCCGTCGGGTTCTCCATGGCGATGCGGCGCCCCAGATCGTTGTTGTGAAGATCCATCGCTTCACGGTCCGCCGGGTTACCTGGCACTCGCTCGTGTGCATTTCCGTAACGCTCCGCCCAGTCCACGCCGTACTTCTGAGCCATCAGCGCATTCCAGTACGTGTGCCGAAAGGCGTCCATGTGGCCGTCTTGCTCGTCGTCGGGGTATCGCGCCTCGCACTCGGCCCATGCCTGGTCCCTGATGTCCATGAAGTCGGCCTTCTCGCCGGGGCTCAGTTCGGAGAGTATGTCCGCCTCGCCCTGAGTGACGTCCTCAAAGAAGTACGTGGTCATGCCGTCCGGGTCGTCAGTGACCTGATACTTGCGCAATATTTCCTGGGGGCTGAGCCTCCGCCCCCTGTGCACCCGCTCGTTGAAGGCGTTCTTGTGCGTACCGCCATCGTCCTTCAGGTCCCAGGCGATCCGCTCGTCGGCCTTTCCCCCATCCGGAGCGCATCGTGAATCTGCGCCTGCGCTGCTCTCAGCTCGTCCCCCAGAGGGCCGCTGATCAGAGCCGGATCGTCAAGCATGGACGGTGGCAGCTCCAGAGATCCGTCCGGAGCGACCGGCACCCCGTTCTCACGGGCAGGCTTCAGGCCGGTGCGCAGCAGTTCCTGTGCCGCCCGGATGTCGGCCACGGCCATGACCAGGGCCAGCCTGATGCCGTCGGCCTCCGCCTGGGCGTTTTCCAGCTGGGTGAGTTCCTCGACCCAGTTGCTGCGCGCGGCCTCGTACGCGGGACCCTGCCAGCCACTCTTCTCGGCCGTGTCCTTGACCTCGGTCCGGTAGCGCTCAACCAGGCCCTTCAGGGCGCGGACCTGCTCCTCCCACGCCTCCGATGCCTTCCGGACCAGGTCGGCATCGGCCTGTTCGAGCTGCCTCACCGTCATCCCCACGGGCTGTCCACCGCCTTCATGGCGCCGGTGTTGGCGGCCTCGGCGGTCCGGTAGTTCTCGGCGTTGTGCTGGAGAATCCCGCCGGTGCGCCCCATCCGCTCGGCGAGTGCGGCGGTTTGCTGCTCCCACAGCCGTGCGGTGTTCTTCAGTTGGTCCTCGCTGTGCCAGCCGTCCACGCCGGCCGCCGCGCGATGCGTCGCGGTGCACGTCGGCTTGGCCGCATCCAGCAGATCCTGCCGGATGTCGAGCGCCTTGCCGCCGGCCTTCTTGATGGCGTCGGGATCAGCGACATAGCCGCGCTGACCTCCACCAAAATCCCCCATCGCTGTTCCCCCTCCAGCTTCTGCTCACCGTACAGACGAGCGAACGACCGGTGCAGTGGAATTGTGTTTCCGAGCCAGTGGCCTGGCCGGATCGCGCCGGGGAACGGAGGGGGGCCGCTCAGGCGGCTGCTCGCACCTCTGCCGAAGCGGCCCGGCAGCCTCGGCAGCGCCCTGGACGGGCGGCGCGGAAGGCTCGATCGCAGCCGTCGCAGTTCTGGAGAGGGATGACGAGCGAGCGGTCGGGCTCCGGTGGCGCGCTCGTACGGACCGGTGGGCGCAGGGACGCCAGGCGGTGGGCCAGCAGGCGGGCCGGGCGGCGGTGGATGGGATCGGGGAGGCGGTCGGTCAGGGCGGCGGTGATCTCCTGTGGGGCCACGCCGCGGTCGAGCCATTCGGTGACGGCCGGGGCCAGTGCGGCGATCTCCCGCTCGGAGAGGAGCAGGCGGCGGTCGCGGTGGTGGAGACGGGCGAGGAGGTCGGCGGCCTCGGGGACGGGGTCCGTCTCCGGCTGCGAGGGTGTGGCGGGCTCCGCCTGTGTCTCGGGTTCCGGCTCCGCCGCGCGGAGGTCGCTGCCGGTGTCGGCCGTCTCCTCCGCCATCGCTCCCGGCAGGTCGTACGCGAAGGTCCGCGTGACGATGTGGCCGCGCGGCCCGCGCTCGAGGCGGCGTTCGAGCCAGCCCTCGTTCTCCAGCTCGCGCAATGCCGCCGAGATCACGATCTTGCCCTCGGCGAAGTGCGAGCACAGCGCCTGAATGGTGATCGGTGCCCCATCAGGGAGGGACAGGATGTACGCGGCGATGCCGACCGTGACCGCGCTACCGGCGCGCTGGGCAAGGCGGTTGGCGAGGATGGTGAAGTGGGAGGTCTGGCGGGCGCGGATGTGTGTGACGCCGCTGGAGACGCGCGTGGGCGCGTTAGACTGCGCTGAAGTCATCGGGAAGGGCTTTCTTCCTCGTGATCAGGCCCTCGGGTTGGGATGGCAGTCCCGCCGGGGGCCGTTTCCGTGTGCAGATGTGGTGGTGCGCTGTTGCGGCGAGCGTAACCGCATTCCGGACGATTTCCGTCCTAAGTCACCCGATGGGGTGAGGAGTTGGGGGCGGCGGTAGGTGGGTGGGTTCTCTCCCCGGGTTCTTTGGTTGTCGGCCGTCTCACCGGCGGGCGGTGGAGTGGCACCTGGTACCGCCCCACCGGTATCCGCTCGGGCGGCGTCCGGTGTGACCTGCGTGTATGTGATTCGCATCGCCCGGATCTGACAAATGTCATGGATAAGTCGGGACAGTCGCTTCTGTTGCCGAGGCGTGGTCGTGATCGATGCTGAATGCGTCGGAAGAAAGCCGAAGCAGCAGTAGTTCACAGCCCAACTCGGGGGAGTCCACAGTGAGTCAGAGCCAGAGTCGGATCGCGAGCCAGAACGGCAACGGGAACGGCAACGGGGACGGTAGCGGCAACCGCAACCCGATTCTGCAGAGCTTCACGCCGCTGATCGTGGACGCCGGGATTCCGGTGGCCTCGTACTACATCCTCAGCGACGGCTTCGGGCTGAGCACGGTGGCGGCGCTGGGCTGGAGCAGCGTGGTGCCGGCGGTGCGCACGGTGTGGGGACTGGTCAGGAGCCGGGGCGTCAACGGCCTGGCGCTGCTGATGCTGATCGTCAACGTCGTGGGGCTGGCGATGAGCGCGGTGGCCGGCGATCCGCGGCTGATGCTGGCCAAGGACAGTGCCGTGAGCAGCGTCGTCGGGATAGCGGTCCTGCTCTCCGTGCGCACGAAGCGGCCGTTGATGACCGCGGGCCTCAAGCCCTGGGTGACGAAGGGGAGCGCGGCCGGGAACGCCGCGTGGGACCGTCTGATGGCGGGCTCCGAGCGGTTCCGGCAGGCCGAGCGGAGGTTCTCGGCGATATGGGGGAGCGTGCTGCTGACCGAGTGCGTCCTCAAGGTCATCGGCGCGTACACGCTTCCCGTACACACGATGGTCTGGCTCGGCACGGTGCTGACGGTGGTGGCGATCCTGGTGGCGATGCTCGCCGCAGGGGGAAGCTCCGCCGACCCGATGGAGAAGATGGTCAAGGCCGAGGTCGAACGCACCAACAACACAAGTGGCGCTGAGGCTGGGGTGGTTGAGGCCGATGCGAAGTCGGCTGCGGCCTCACTCTGACGCCGTCGAGCGGCGTCGCCCGGCAGGTGTTCCTCGACGCGGTGGTGCCAACAGGGCCGTACGACCTCATCGGCCGGCTGCCGGGGCCCGTCCGTCGGCCGACTCGCCCCGCTGCACTGGGGGGATGGAAATCAGCGGTCTGAAGTGGCCCTTGGGGTGGGGTTCGCCGATGGGGTGGTCGTCGGCTTCTACCCAGGCGTGGGCGGCGAAGGGGTGGGTGCGTACGCCGGTGCACCAGGTGGGCCAGACGCCGCGGGTGCGGCAGAGGAGGGCGGTGGCGATGGAGCGTTGCAGGCAGCCCTGGCCGGCGCAGCGCAGGCTGACCGAGACGACCGCTTCGCGGGCCGCGAGGGCCTGGTCGGCCGTGGCCGGGGCGGCGCCGCGGCGGGCGAACTCGAGGACGGTGCGCAGCCGGGCGGGTTTGGCCCTGGCGAGCAGGCGGGCGATACCGACCGCCAGCAGGGGCACCAAACGGCGGTGCGGGGGCAGTCGGCGTCGTTCGGCCAGCGCGACGGACAGGCTCACGCGATCACCAGCTCCGCGGTGCGCAGTTGGTTGATCACGGCGGTGACGTCGCGCTCGGCCAGGGAGGGGTCTATCCGGTGCCGCTCCGCGAGGCCGGCCGCGATGTCGTCGGGGCCGTGGCCGTCGAGGAGTTGGCGCAGCACATGGGCTCCGGTGCCGTTGAGCTGCCAGTACCGTCCGGTGCGTTCGTTGAGCAGCACGGTGCCGTCGTCGGTGTCGGTGGAGACCACGTCAGGATGCAGACGCATGGGCGTCGAACCTCCAAGCAGGGGTGGGTCGGGTGGCGGCACGCAGCCAGGTTTCGCAGCCGATCAGGGGTTCCAGGGCGATGCCCATGGTGTTGTCCGCCTGGGGGGCCAGCAGGCGGGTGCGCAGTTCGTCGGGGTCGATCAGGCCGTGGGCGGCCAGTGCGGAGTCGGCGAACAGCTCCAGAATCGCGGGCAGGTTGCGGCGCAGGCCGGTGGCTGCCTCCTCGCTGAACTCACCCTTGGTGCCGCGGCCCAGCACCGTCTCGGGCACGATGCCGCGCATCGCGTCGGCCAGCAGTGGCTTGTAGCGCCAGGGGCCGGAGTGTTCGTGGACGCGGACCCCCAGTACGGCTTCGACGACGCGGTCGTCGAAGAACGGCGAGTCGAGCTGGACGCCGGCGTCGGCGAAGGGGCGGGCCAGCAAGCGGTACCAGGGGGCGCTCGTGCGCACCGCGAGCAGCGACTGGTGCTGCCCCAGGTCGCGGGAGAGCGGTCGCGTGGTGCCCGCGGTGTGCCGCAGCGCGTTCCGGGCCTCCTCGACCGCCGTGCCGGTGACCCAGGACGGGGCGCGCAACGGCCACAGGCCCCAGCCCAGGCTGGGGCGGCGCTTGCGCAGCGGCGGGTCGGTGAGGTGATCGGCCTGCGCCTGCCACCATGCCGCCTCGTCACCGGGGCGCACCAGCGCGGCCAGGGTGTGCAGCTGCGGCCAGCGCTTGAGGGCGGCGTATCCGCGGACGTGCCGGACCGCGGACACCGGACGGCGCCGCAGCAATTGGTGCAGATAGCCGGGGAAGGGGGTGAAGAGTTCGTCCCCGCCGTGGCCCGCCAGATGACGGTGCGATCCGCGGTCGGCGAGCAGCTGCGCGGTGTGCCGCGTGCGCGCGGCGGTGCGGACGAAGGGGTAGGGCTCCTCGGTGTCCACCGGCACGCCGGCGTCGGCGAACAGGGGCGGGAGCTCCGCGGGGGGCACCACCACATGCTCGGCCCGGTCGAGGGAGCCGATGGAGAGGGCGGCGAAGGCGGCGTCGTCGTTGCCCGCCTCGGCCTCGCCCCATCGGAACGTCAAGAGGTCCGGGACGTTACGGGCGGCGAGAAAGCACAAGGAGGTGGAGTCCATACCGCCGGACAGGTCCGTGCTCAGCCGGCCCCCGGCCGGTCCGCGGTCCTGCAGGGCGGCGGTGAGCGCTTCCCGTACGGCCTGTGCTCCGGCCGACAGCGGCTGTTCGGGGGCGGGCGGCTGCCACCACCGCACTTCTTGGGCGCGTTCGCGGTCCCACACGAGACAGTGGTCGGGGGCCAGCGGGGAGATGCCGTTCCACAGGGGCCGGTCGCTGAGCGGAGACGGGACGAGGCCTCCGCAGGCGACCCGTACGGCCAGGGCGCGTTCGTCGATTCCGGCGCCGGTCATTGCGGCCAGTACGTCGGCGCGGTCCGCGGCCACCGTCAGGCCGTTCCTCTGGGTGTGGAACACCCGGCGCAGTCCGGTCAGGCTGCCCTGGACGCGCAGCTGCCCGTCGACCGAGGCGATCACATGGCAGGAGCCCGGCAGCGCCGCCGCCAGGGCGTCCACATCGGACACCGTCCGCACCCGCGCGGTGAGTTCGGACAACCGCGTGGCGGTGACGGGGCAGACCCCGATCACCGCCACTCGTACCGGGCCCACGGCGGCCACCTGGATCTCTCCGGGCAACCACCGCCCCACCAGCCAAGGGCGCCCTGACGCATGCGAGTGCACCCGCGGAGCCGCCCAGGGCGCCACCGCGCGAGCCTCGGCTGCGGACGCCGTGTCCGGCAGGACCACGAACCCAGCACCGGTCATCTCTGCATGCTCCTGAGAGTCAGCTGTCGACGATCAGCCGCCGTAGTGGCCGAAGATGTCCTTGCCCCAGCCGATGAAGCCCAGGGTGTCCTCGCTGAACTCCCCGACCTCGACCAGCATCGGGGGCGCGTACGGCTCCACGTTCGACAGCTCGGTCTGCTCGCCCATAACAACCTCCATAGGTACAAACCGGCAGTCATCCGACTACCGGTCACAAGCTAACACCCGGGCGGGGGAATTGATCGAACTTTTTTACGATCTCTTCCGTAGTGTCCGATCCGGACGGCTGCATTCCGAGGCAATGTCGCTGGTGGGAGCGGCGATTGGTTCTGTGGAGATTCAACTGGCATAGGACATAGGAAAATTGGCGCTACCGGCTGGGCGGTTGTGGACGGGTCGGGGGCCCGGCGGCGCCGGTGCCTCGGGTGCGCGGGCTCGCGGGGAGTGGGTCGGCCGGTTGAGCCGGCCGGGACGGCCGCGCCGCCAGGAGGTGCGAGAGGGGATCGGCGGTAACTCCCGCAGAATTTCGGCCACTTGAGGAAGGCGGTGCAGCAATGCCCATGGCGGTGGGCCCATCGAGACGGTGGGTCAATCGGTGAGGTGATCGCAGGGCCGGGCGGCGGGTTCGGTGATGGCTCGGGCGCGGGCTGTGGGGCGTCGGCGTAGTGCCTGGGCCGCGCCGGCGAGGGTGAGTGCGGCCGCCACCAGCAGGGCGCTGACCCACAGGGGGGCGCGGTAGTCGAGACCGGCGGTGACGGGGAGGCCGCCGAGCCAAGGGCCCAGTGCGCCGCCCACGTTGAAGGCGGCGGTGGCGTACCCGCCGGCCAGGGTCGGTGCGTCGGTTGCCGTGTACAGGACCTGCGAGATCAGCGTGGAGCCGACGGCGAAGGAGAGGGCGCCCTGGAGGAGGGCGAGCATGGCCGTCGCCGTCGGGACCGTGGCCGTCAGGGCGAAGGCGATCCAGCCGATGAGCAGGGCCGACGCTCCGGCGACGAGGAAGGGGACGGGGCGCGTATCGGCGAAGCGGCCGCCGGCGGTGACGCCCAGGAACGAGCCCAGGCCGAAGAGCGCCAGCACCGCGGGTACCCAGGCAGGGGTGAGGCCGGTGACGGTGGTGGTCAGCGGCGCGAGATAGGTGTAGGCGCAGAAGGTGGCGCCGTTGACGAGGGCGCCGAGGAGCAGGGTGACGAGGAGGCGGAGGTTGCGCAGTGTGCGCAGTTCCGCGCGTGCGCTTGTGGGGGCGCAGGAGGGGCGGTGGGGGCCGCTGTCGGCCGGTACGGAGGCGAGGATGGCGATGATCGCCGGTACGGACACCAGGGCCACGGCCCAGAACGCCGAGCGCCAGCCCCACAGTTGGCCGAGCCAGGCACCGGCCGGGACACCCGCGACGCAGGCGAGGGTGACGCCGCCGAGCAGGACGGAGGTGGCGCGGCCCTTGGCATTCGGGGCCGCCAATCCGGTCGCGGTGGCCACCGCGACGGCCAGAAAGCCGGCATTGGCCAGCGCCGCGACGACCCGCGTGGCCAGCAGTACGGCGAAGCTGGTGGTGACCGCGCCGAGAACATGGACCAGCAGGAACGCGACAAGGAAGGTCAGCAGCGCGCGACGGCGTGACCAGCGCAGGCTCAGGATCGCCATCAGCGGGGCGCCGATGATCATCCCGACGGCGAACGCCGAGGTCAGCGCGCCCGCAGCGGGGATGGAAACGTGCAGGTCATGGGCGATGTCCGAGACGAGGCCGGACAACATGAACTCCGAGGTGCCCTGGGCGAAGGCCGCCAGGGCGAGCAGGTGGACGGTGAAGGGCACAGCGCGCGCGGCGCGGGCGAAGGGCACAGCAGACTCCAGGACTCCGAGACTCCGACCCCAAGGCCTCGCCATCACGGAGGTCAGGTGGCCGGTGGACGGAAAGACCTGGTGGCCGCGTGATGGGGGCTAGGGGGATGCGACGGGGGATCCGATCGGTGACGTGATCGGTGACGTGATCGGGGATCCGGTGGCGGGGGCGCGGCCGACAGCGCTCACGGCCTCATGGGAAAAGGGCACGGAGCTTCGGGCTTCGGTGCGACAGCGCAAGGAGACAGGCCACCGGACGATCGGTGGCTAGCGTCTGGATGCCTCGGGGCTGGACATGGGTGCACGGTAATGAGGGCGAGGGGCCCCGTCCACGGATTTATGCAACCGATCGCCGCCGTGCGGGGTTCCCCTTACCAGAGAGCTGGGGAGGGGTCCGGAGAGTTGCTGACGGTTGACGAACCTCGAGAGGAAGACCACACCGGGTGGTGTGGTAGATCGGCCAGAGTCGGCAAGTAGGGTCGGCTGAGCGACGGGGTGTCTGCGGTCGCTGCGACGTGGGCCTGTCACGGGCCGGACCGCCGGCAGCTTCTCGTTCGGCCACGAAGGGAACGCAAGTCATGTCGAGTGTTCAAACTGAGGTCAAGCCCGGCATCCATACGGCCGTACCAGCCTCACTGCACGCCGGGCTGGTGCGGCGGAATCCCGGGGAGCCGGAGTTCCACCAGGCCGCCCTGGAGGTGCTGGAGACGCTGGCTCCCGTGCTGGCGGCCCGTCCCGAGTTCGTCGAGGCCAGAGTGCTGGAGCGGCTCTGTGAGCCGGAGCGGCAGATCATGTTCCGGGTGCCCTGGCAGGACGATTCCGGGGTAATTCACGTCAACCGTGGCTTCCGGGTGGAATTCAACAGCGCGCTCGGCCCGTACAAGGGCGGCCTGCGATTCCATGCGTCCGTGAATCTGGGCATCGTGAAGTTCCTCGGCTTCGAGCAGATCTTCAAGAACTCCCTCACCGGCCTGAACATCGGCGGCGGCAAGGGCGGCAGCGACTTCGATCCGCACGGCAGGTCGGACGCCGAAGTGATGCGGTTCTGCCAGTCGTTCATGACGGAGCTGCACCGCCATCTCGGCGAGCACACGGACGTCCCGGCCGGTGACATCGGCGTCGGTGGCCGCGAGATCGGCTATCTCTTCGGCCAGTACCGGCGGATCACCAACCGCTGGGAGGCCGGCGTGCTGACCGGCAAGGGCCTGGAGTGGGGCGGCTCCAAGGGCCGCACGCAGGCCACCGGCTACGGCAATGTGCTGTTCACCGAGGAGATGCTCAAGCGGCGCGGCGAGGAGCTCGACGGGCAGCAGGTCGTGGTCTCCGGGTCCGGCAATGTCGCGATCTACACCATCGAGAAGGCGCAGGCGCTCGGTGCGAACGTGCTGACCTGCTCGGACTCGGGTGGCTACGTCGTCGACGAGAAGGGCATCGACCTGGAGCTGCTCAAGCAGATCAAGGAGGTCGAGCGCGGGCGCATCAGCGCGTACGCCGAGCGGCGCGGGGTGTCGGCCACGTACGTGCCCGGCGGACGGGTGTGGGACGTCGCCTGCGATGTGGCGCTGCCATCGGCCACCCAGAACGAGCTGGACGCGGACGCCGCCCGGATCCTGATCCGTAACGGCGTCAAGGCCGTCTCCGAGGGCGCGAACATGCCGACCACCCCGGAGGCGGTGACCCTCCTGAAGGAGGCCGGTGTGGCCTTCGGCCCGGGCAAGGCCGCCAACGCGGGCGGAGTGGCCACCAGCGCACTGGAGATGCGGCAGAACTCGGCGCGCGAGACCTGGGCATTCGAGCGGACGGAAGGGGAGCTCGCGGCCATCATGCGCGGGATCCACGACACCTGTTACGAGACGGCCGAACGGTTCGGGCTGCCCGGTGACTATGTCGCGGGCGCGAACATCGCCGGGTTCGAGCGGGTCGCGGACGCGATGCTGGATCAGGGCCTGATCTAGAGGGGGAGGGCCACCGGGCCCCCGGCCCGGTGGCCGGGAGCCGGTGATCGAAGCCGGTGGCCGGAGCCGGTGGCCGGCGCGCAGGCTCCGCCCCGCCGGCCGATCCGTATCGTGACCGTATGAACATCTGCGTCTTCTGCTCCGCTGCCGACCTCGACGACCGCTATGTCACCCCCGCCCGCCAGTTTGCCGAGCTGATCGGCAAGGGGGGCCATGCGCTGGTCTGGGGCGGTTCGGACACCGGGCTGATGAAGGTGATGGCCGACGGGGTACGCGAGGGCGGCGGCCGGCTGATCGGGGTCTCGGTGGAGTTCCTGGCGCACAAGGCGTACGAGGGCGCGGACGAGATGGTCGTCACCAAGGACCTCGCCGAGCGCAAGGCACAGCTGCTGGCGCGGGCCGACGCCGTTGTCATCATGGTCGGCGGTACGGGCACGCTGGACGAGGCCACCGAGATCCTTGAGCTGCGCAAGCACGGCCTGCACACCAAGCCGGTGGTGCTGCTGAACACCGCTGGTTTCTACGACGGGTTGAAGGAGCAGTTCCTGCGGATGGAGTCGGAGGGCTTCCTGCCGCTCCCGCTCACCGACCTGGTCTTCTTCGCGGAGGACGGCGTGGGTGCGCTGGCCTACCTGGAGGAGAAGGCGGGCGTCCAGGGCTGAGTCCGCCGACCGGCCCCGCCGCCCGCGCGCCTCGTTAGGATCGATGCCATGGGTACGCACTTGATCACGGGCGCAGGGTCGGGCATCGGAGCGGCGGTCGCACGGCGGCTCGCGGAGCGCGGGGAGGACCTGTGGCTGCTGGCGCGGGACGCCGTACGGGCCAAGGAGCTGGCTGGGCAGTTCCCCGGTGCCCGCACGCTCGTCGGTGACCTCGCCCACCCCGAGAAGCTCTCCTGGGCCTTCGGCCACCAGCCGGTGCCGGACCGTATCGACTCCCTCCAGCACATCGCGGGCGTCGTGGAGCTGGGCGCGGTCGGCGATCTGCCCGCCAAGGCCTGGCAGCGCCAGCTCGCCGTCAACCTGGTCGCGCCCGCCGAGATCACCCGGCTGCTGCTGCCGCTGGTGCGGGTCGCCCAGGGCCATGTCGTCTTCGTCAACTCCGGCGCGGGGCTCAACGCGCACGCCCAGTGGGGCGGGTACGCCGCGAGCAAGCACGGCCTCAAGGCGCTGGCCGACTCGCTGCGCGCGGAGGAGCACGGCAACGGTGTGCGGGTGACATCGGTCTATCCGGGCCGTACGGCGACGCCCATGCAGGACAGCGTCCACCGGCAGGAGGGCAAGGACTACGACGCGTCCCGGTGGATCGACCCGGAGTCGGTCGCGACGACCATCCTCACCGCCATCGATCTGCCGCGGGATGCGGAGATCAATGATGTGTCGGTGCGGCCGGGGCGCTAGGCCGGTACCGGCCGCCGGCCCTGGTACCGGCCGCCGGCCCCGGAGCCCGGCCCCGGCCGGTTTCCCCCGGGGCGACGTACGCTGCATGGGTGACCAGAGAAGCGAAGGCGACCGCGGCGGCGGGGTGCGGGTTCCGGGAGATCCGGGGGCTCGTCACGGAACTGGGCCGCCGGATGGACGCCCATCAGCGCAGCCGGATCGCCGAGCTCGATCTGACGCCGACGCAGGCGAAGGCGCTGGAGGAGCTCGGTGAGCCGAAGACCGCACGGGAGCTGGCCGGGGTGCTGTGCTGTGAGCCGCCGAATGTCACCTACGTCATCTCCAAGCTGGAGAAACAGGGCATGGTGGTGCGCCGGCCGCACCCGCTGGACGGGCGGGCCAAGCAGCTCGAACTGACCGAGGCGGGGCGGGAGTTGCGGCTGGATCTGCTGCGGCGGATGGGGACGGAATCGCCACTGGAGCATCTGTCGCACGAGGAGCGGGCCGCGTTGCGCGATGACCTGCTGAAGGCGCTGGGGCGGGGCGAGTAGCCGTTCACCGAGTGGGCCGAGGCCCTGGGGGAGTGCCCCCGGGGCCTCTTTTGTATGCGTTCAGTAAAGTTATAGCTGTAATTATTGCGTGCGCAGATAGCTACAGCTTTAACTAAATCCATGATCACTCAGACAGCGGAGCCACGGGGGACCGAGACCGGGGCGCGCCCCTCCAAGCCACCCCGTAACGAAACCCGTGGCGGACTCCAACTCCTCGTCCTGGCGCTCGGATTCGTCATGGCCAGCCTCGACACCGGCATCATGAATGTCGCCGGGAACGACCTGCGCGCCCGGCTCGGGCTGACCATGTCCGGCCTGACCTGGGTCGTCGACGGCTATGTGCTGGCCTTCGCGGCGCTGCTGCTGCTCGCCGGGTCGCTGGCGAAGCGGTACGGGGCCCGCCGGATCTATCTCATCGGGCTCGCCGCGTTCACCGCCGCGTCCCTGCTGGGCGCCGTCGCCCCCAACGGCACCGTCCTGGTGGCGGCCCGCTTCGCCCAGGGGGTGGGTGCGGCGCTCTTCATGCCCAGCTCGCTGTCCCTCCTGATGAACGTCTTCCCGGAGCCGGCCCGCCGGGCGAAGATCCTCGGCATCTGGTCGGCGATCGTCTCGACGTCCATCGGGCTCGCCCCGTCCCTCGGCGGCCTCCTGGTCGGCACCCTCGGCTGGCGCAGCATCTTCCTGGTCAACCTCCCCATCGGCATCGTCGCGCTGCTCCTGACCCCGCGGGTCATCGCGGCAGTCCCGGCGCGCGGCTCCACGCTGGGCGGCGGCGGACACGTCCTGGGGCTGCTGACGCTCGGCTCGCTCGCCTACGGGCTCATCGAGGGGCCCGACAAGGGCTGGACCTCGGCCTGGGTGCTCGGGGCGTTCGCGGTGGCGGTGCTGGCCGCGGCCGGATTCGCCGTACGGGAACGGGCCGCGCGGACCCCGATCCTGCCGGCCTCCCTCTTCGTGGACGGCCGTTTCGCCGCCGCCAACGTCATCGGCTTCCTCTTCAACTTCGCCTTCTACGGGGCACTGTTCGTCCTCGGCCTCTTCCTCCAGACCGCGCGCGGCGCAGGCCCGGTCACGGCCGGACTGCAGATGCTGCCGGCCGTCCTGATCATCCCGCTCGGCAACATGCTCTACGCACGCTTCGGGCCGCGCATCGGCAACCGGGCGGCCCTCACCGCTTCTCTGGCGGCCTCCGCCGCGGGGTATGCCGTCCTCGTCCTGATCCTGACGCCCGGCCTGCCGTACTGGGTGCTCGCGGTGGTCCTCGCCGCCACCAACATCGGCAGCGGGATCGGCTCCCCGGCGATGACCGGCGTCCTGATGGAGGCCGCGGGCCGCGAGCACGCCGACATCGGCAGTGCGACCCTGAACGCCAACCGGCAGATCGGCTCGCTGGTCGGCATCGCCGGGATGGGCGCGGTGCTCACCGGGGCGGGCGGTGGCCATCAGGGCGCGGTGCTCGCCTTCGCGCTGGCGGCGGGGGCGCTGGCGGCCGCGGCGGTCGTGGGGTGGCTGGGCGTGCGCGGGCGGGCGTGAGCGCCGAGCGGCGTACGCGGCCGGGCCTCAGGGCCGAGTGGCCTACGCGGCGGGGCCTCAGGGCCGAGTGGCATACGCGGCCGGGCCTCAGCGCCCGGCGCAGGGCGCGGCCGGGCCGGGCGCCAGGTGGCCGGCCCGGGGCACCCGGCGGCGGGGCGCCCCTCCTCGCCCGCCGCATACCCTCTCTGGGTGAGTACGAACAGCACGCACAAGTGGGCCGCGGGCGCGGCGACCGGGATCGGGTCGATGCCGGGCGGTGACGCGCGGGAGGCGGCCAGGACCGTCACCGGATCGCTGGAGACCTTCCCGTATCTGCCCGAGCTCCCGGCCCGCGGGCCCGGCGCCGACATGATCGGGCGGACCCTCGGCATGCTCGTCGAGGTCTACGGCCATGTGGAGCCCAGCGGCTGGCGGATCAGCGACCGGCCGGGGCGCGACACCCGCCGCGCCCGCGCCTGGCTCGGCGAAGACCTGGATGCCCTGGAGGAGTTCACCCAGGGGTACGAGGGTCCGCTGAAGGTCTCGGCGGTCGGCCCGTGGACGCTGGCCGCCTCCCTGGAGCTGCGCAACGGCGAGGCCGCCCTCAGTGACGCCGGGGCCTGCCGCGATCTCGCGGCGTCGCTGGCGGAGGGGCTGCGCGGGCATCTCGCCGATGTACGGCGGCGGGTGCCCGGCGCCGAGGTGGTGCTGCAGCTGGACGAGCCGTCGCTGACGGCGGTGCTCCAGGGGCGGGTGAAGTCCGCCAGCGGCTACCGCACCCACCGGGCCGTGGACCGGGCGGTGGTCGAGGGCGCACTGCGTGATCTTGTCGGGGCCGCGGGGGGCGGGCCCGTCGTCGTCCACGCGTGTGCGCCCGATGTGCCGTTCGCCCTGCTGCGACGGGCCGGCGTCGCGGGCATCTCGTTCGATTTCTCGCTGCTCACCGAGCGTGAGGAGGAGGCGATCGGGGAGGCCGTCGAGGGCGGTACGGCGCTGTTCGCGGGCGTGGTGCCGGGCGTGGACGGCCGATTGTCAGACCCTGCCGGTAGCGTCATGGGTGTCAGAACGCTGTGGCGCAGGCTGGGGCTGACACCAGGGATTCTCGCCGGGTCCGTGGTCGTCACCCCGTCGTGCGGGCTCGCGAGCGCTTCGCCCGCTTATGCCCGCTCGGCCCTCGCCCACTGCGTCCGGGCGGCGAGATCACTCGCAGACAACCCTGAGTGACGGCACTCAAGGACAACGGGAGGACAAGACGGTGGCTGGCGAACAGCACGCAGCGGTATCCGATGTGCCCGCAGCGGCGCGGGAGAAGCACGCGCAGCTCGCTGAGCAGATCGAGGACCATCGCTTCCGGTACTACGTGAAGGACGCCCCGGTCGTCAGCGACGCGGAGTTCGACAAGCTGCTGCGCTCCCTGGAGGCCCTGGAGGACGAGTATCCGCAGCTGCGCACCCCGGATTCGCCGACGCAGAAGGTGGCCGGCCCGTACGCCACGGAATTCACCGAGGTCGAGCACCGCGAGCGGATGCTCTCCCTCGACAACGCCTTCGACAACGACGAGTTGGCGGCCTGGGCCGAGCGGATCGCCGGCGAGCTGGGCGGCGATCCCAAGAGCGCCGGGTACCACTTCCTGTGCGAGCTGAAGGTCGACGGCCTCGCCGTCAACCTCACTTACGAGCACGGCCGGCTGACCCGCGCCGCGACCCGCGGCGACGGCCGTACGGGCGAGGACATCACCCCCAACGTCCGCACGATCGCCGAGATCCCGCACCGCCTGAAGGGCGACCGGGTCCCCGAGCTGGTCGAGGTGCGCGGGGAGGTCTACTTCCCGATGGAGAAGTTCCTCGAGCTCAACGCACGCCTGGTCGCCGACGGCAAGCCGCCGTTCGCCAACCCCCGTAACGCCGCGGCCGGTTCGCTGCGCCAGAAGGACCCCAAGGTCACGGCGAGCCGCCCGCTGCACATGGTCGTCCACGGCACCGGTGCCCGTCAGGGCTTCGCCATCGACCGCCAGTCGCAGGCCTACGACCTGCTGCGGGAGTGGGGCCTGCCGACCGCCGCACACAACACGGTCGTCGACTCCCTGGAGGCGGTGCGCGACTTCATCGCCCACTACGGCGACCCCGTCACCCGCCGCACCGCCGTGGAGCACGAGATCGACGGCGTGGTCGTCAAGCTGGACGAGATCCCTCTCCAGGGGCGGCTGGGCTCCACGTCCCGGGCACCGCGCTGGGCGATCGCCTGGAAGTACCCGCCGGAGGAGGTCAACACCAAACTGGTCGACATCCGCGTCGGCGTCGGCCGTACGGGACGGGTCACGCCGTACGCCGTGGTCGAGCCGATCACCGTCGCCGGTTCCGAGGTGGAGTTCGCCACCCTGCACAACCAGGACGTCGTCAAGGCCAAGGGGGTCCTCATCGGGGACACCGTCGTGCTGCGCAAGGCGGGCGATGTCATCCCCGAGATCCTCGGCCCGGTCGTCGACCTGCGGGACGGCACGGAGCGGGAGTTCGTGATGCCCGCCGAGTGCCCCGAGTGCGGTACGGCCCTGCAGCCCGCCAAGGAAGGCGATATCGACCTGCGGTGCCCCAACGCCCGCGCCTGCCCCGCCCAGATCCGCGAGCGGCTGTTCTATCTGGCCGGCCGCAAATGCCTGGACATCGAGAACTTCGGCTATGTGGCGGCCACCGCGCTCAGCCGGCCCCTGGAGCCCACCGAGCCGCCGCTACAGGACGAGGGCGGTCTCTTCGGCCTCTCCATCGAACAGCTGCTGCCCATCAAGTCCCACGTCCTCGACCCCGATTCCGGTCTGCCCAAGCGCGACCCGAAGACCGGCGAGGAAAAGATCGTTACCTTCTTCGCCAACCAGAAGGGCGAGCCGAAGAAGAACGCCCTGGCCATGCTGGAGAACATCCAGGCGGCCAAGCAGCGCCCGCTGGCCCGGATCCTGACGGGGCTGTCGATCCGGCATGTCGGCCCGGTGGCGGCCGAGGCCCTGGCGCGGGAGTTCCGTTCCATCGACCGGATCCGGGACGCGAGCGAGGAGGAGCTGGCCGCCGTCGACGGCGTCGGCGCGACGATCGCCGCCTCGCTCAAGCAGTGGTTCGCCGAGGAATGGCACCAGCAGATCATCGAGAGCTGGCGGGCCGCCGGCGTCCGGATGGAGGAGGAGCAAACGGGCGAAGAGGGTCCACGTCCGCTGGAAGGCGTCACCGTCGTGGTAACGGGCACACTTCAGTCACACACCAGAGATGGCGCGAAAGAGGCCCTCCAAACCCTCGGAGCGAAGGTGACCGGTTCCGTTTCGAAGAAGACCGGTTTCGTAGTGGTGGGTGACAACCCGGGTTCGAAGTACGACAAAGCCATGCAGCTGAAGGTGCCTGTACTGGACGATGACGGCTTCGCGGTGCTGCTGGAACAGGGTCCCGAGGCGGCACGAGCGGTAGCAGTCACTCCGCCTGAGGAGGAGTGAGAAATCACCCCACTGGCGCATACCAGATTCGCCAAGGATGCCAGGTCGCATTCGGGCAACCGCAGCCGATCGCTGCCCGTAGTGGCCCTGGGCGGCCTACTGTTGAGGTGTGCGCCTGCCGTGGCGCGGGCACAGCCGGCTGTGAGAGGGATCGGAATGAAACCGACCGACAGCGCCGCTCCGGCGTCGCGGCTCCAGCGGTTCGTCGTGCCCGCGCTGCCCGCGGCCATCCTCGTCGTGGCGGGCCTCGCGCTCGCCACGGGCGTCATCCGCACCCTCGGCGACGGTGATGCGCTGTTCCCCGGGGGGCCCCTCGGCTGGTCGCTGGCGATCCTCACCGGCGTCATCGTCGGCCACCTGGTCGCCCTCGGCCGGGACCGCTGGTGGGGCGGTACGGGTTCCGGCGCCGCCCTCGCCCTCGCCGTACTGCTCCTGTACGGCTGGGTGCCCGCCACCCTCATCAGCCTCGCGGTCGTCGTCCTGGTGGGCGCCGCCCGCAGACACCGCTGGCGACAGGCCGTGCTGCACGGTGCCGTGGACATCCTCGGCATCGGCGCCGCCGCGCTCGGCCTGGCCGTGTTCGGCATCGACGCCACCGTCCGCCATCCCTGGGAACCGCAGGCCTGGGACCTGAGCGTCCTCCCCGAGGTCCTCACCGCGGCCGGCGGCTACCTCCTCGTCAGCCGCGCCCTTCTCTGGTTCACCCTGGCGCCGCGCACCGGCGGCCTGCCCACCATCGCCCGAACGGCCGTGGTGCGGCAGGTCCTCGTCGGCATCGCCCTGCTCGGCATCTCCCCGCTGATAGCCGTCTGCGCCGTCCACGCGCCGCTGCTGCTGCCGCTGTTCGCGGTACCGCTCATCGCACTGGACTCCACCCTGTGGATCGCCCGCGCCCGTGCCGAGGAGCAGCTGCGCGACCCGCTCACCGGACTGCCCAACCGCCAGTGGCTCCTGGAGCGCACCTGGACCGCGCTGGACGACGCCGAGCGGGTCGGCGCCCGCTCCGCCCTCGTCCTCATCGACCTCGACCGCTTCCGTTCCGTCAACGACACCCTCGGCCACCTCGCCGGCGACCGCCTGCTCCTGCAGATCGCCGACCGGCTGCGGCACGCCCTGCCACGCGGTGCCGAGGCGGCCCGGCTCGGCGGCGACGAGTTCGCCGTCCTGCTGCCCACCACCGACTCCCTCACCAGCTCCCAGCGTGTGGCGCGCCACCTCGTCGCGGCCCTGGGATCCCCGCTGGACCTCGACGGTCTGACCCTCGTACTGGAAGCCAGTGCGGGGGTCGCCGTCTTCCCCGACCACGCCCTGGACGCCGAAGGGCTGTTGCGGCGCGCCGATGTGGCGATGTACCAGGCCAAGCGGGACCGCAGCGGCGTGGAGCTCTACGAGGCCAAGCGGGACGGCAACACCCCCGACCGGCTCGGCCTGTTGGGCGACCTGCGCCGCGCCCTGGACGCCGGCGACGTCGAGCTGCACTACCAGCCCAAGGTCGGCTTCGACGGGCATGTCGCCGGGCTGGAGGCACTGGTCCGCTGGGTACACCCGGACCGTGGCAGAGTCCCACCGGACGAATTCATCGCCATCGCCGAGTCCTCCGGGCTCATGCCACGGCTGACGGAGTACGTCCTGGAGACCGCCCTCGCCCAGGTGGCGCGCTGGCGCGCAATGGGCCTCGAGGTGCCGGTCGCGGTCAATGTCTCACCGCGCGATGTGCACTCGCCCGGCTTCGCCGGCGCGGTCGCCGCCCGCCTGGCCCGGCACCGCGTCCCACCGGGCGCCCTCCAGCTGGAGATAACCGAACACGTCCTCCTGGAGGACCCGCAGCGCGCCGCCGACACCCTCGCCGGCCTCACCGCCCACGGCGTGAAGATGTCCCTCGACGACTTCGGCACCGGTTACTCCTCCCTCGTCCATCTGCGGCGCCTCCCGGTCAGCGAGCTCAAGATCGACCGCTCCTTCGTGGCCCGGCTGGCCGTCGACAACGAGGATGCCGAGATCGTCCGCTGCACCCTCGACCTCGCCCACTCCCTCGGCCTCCTGGTCGTCGCCGAGGGCGTCGAGGACGACGAGACCTGGGAGCGGCTGCGGGACCTGGGCTGTGACGCCGTACAGGGCTGGCTGGTGGCGGCCGCGATGCCGCCGGACGAGACCACGGCCTGGCTGAGGGCCCGCGGCGAGCACGGCTGGCACCGCGAATCGGAGACGGCCGCCCTGGCGGCGGAGAAGGCAGCCAAGAGCCCTTCGGGACAGGTCCTGAACTGACCCGGCCACCGGCCGTCCCGTGTCCCCGCTCCGAAGACACCTCGCAGGACCAGCCCTCGCAGGCCCCGACACCGCAGGACCAGCCACCGCAGGACCAGCCCTCGCAGGCCCCGACACCGCAGGACCAGCCACCGCAGGATCCGCCACCACAGGACCCGTCCGGCGAGTCCGACGATTCCGACGGGCCCGCCGACGCGGCCGAGTCCGTCGGCTCCTCCGAGCCGGGCGCCACCGGCCCGGAGGCCGAGGACCCGCCGCACGGCTAGCGGGCCCGTCCGGCCCCCGTACCGGCCCCGCCCCGCGCATTCCGCACCGTTCCGCGGAATGCGTTTCGGACAGCTCTCCCCTACGCCATAGGATTGGGCCGGAAAAGTTCACAGGAGCATCGGAGCATTCACCAGAACACTCCACTCGAAACGCCTCACCTGGAACATTTCGCCCAGAACACTCCGCCCAGAACACCAGAGGATCGCTGCATGCCTGGCATCACGCGCGAGGAGGTCGCTCACCTCGCCCGGCTGGCACGTCTGGAGCTGAAGGCAGAAGAGCTCGACCACTTCGCCGGACAGCTCGACGACATCATCGGCGCGGTCGCCCGCGTCTCCGAGGTCGCCGACCAAGACGTACCGCCGACCTCCCACCCGCTGCCCCTGACCAACGTCATGCGGCCGGACGAGGTCCGTCCGTCGCTGACCCCCGAGCAGGCGCTCTCCGGCGCCCCGGCCCAGGAGCAGCAGCGTTTCAAGGTGCCGCAGATCCTGGGGGAGGAGTGACCGACATGGCAGACCTGATCAAGCTCACCGCCGCCGAGATCGCGGCGAAGATCGCCGCCGGCGAGCTCACCGCCGTCGAGGTGACCGAGGCCCACCTGGCGCGCATCGAGGCCGTCGACGAGAAGGTGCACGCCTTCCTGCACATCGACCGCGAGGGCGCGCTCGCCCAGGCCCGTGCCGTGGACGAGAAGAAGGCCCGCGGCGAGAAGCTCGGCCCGCTGGCCGGCGTCCCGCTCGCGCTCAAGGACATCTTCACGACGGAGGGCATTCCCACCACCGTCGGCTCCAAGATCCTCGAGGGCTGGCTGCCGCCGTACGACGCGACCGTGACCAAGAGGCTCAAGGCCGCCGACGTCGTCATCCTCGGCAAGACCAACATGGACGAGTTCGCCATGGGGTCCTCCACCGAGAACAGCGCCTACGGGCCGACCGGCAACCCCTGGGACCTGACCAAGATCCCCGGCGGCTCCGGCGGCGGTTCCTCCGCCGCGCTCGCCTCCTTCCAGGCCCCGCTCGCCATCGGCACGGACACCGGCGGCTCCATCCGCCAGCCCGCCGCCGTCACCGGCACGGTCGGCGTCAAGCCCACCTACGGCGGTGTGTCGCGGTACGGCATGGTGGCGTTCTCGTCCTCCCTCGACCAGGGCGGCCCCTGTGCCCGTACGGTCCTGGACACCGCGCTGCTCCACGAGGCGATCGCGGGCCACGACCCCCTCGACTCCACCTCCATCGACGCGCCCGTTCCGCCGGTGGTCGAGGCCGCGCGCAACGGCAGCGTCGCGGGCATGCGGGTCGGCGTCGTCAAGCAGTTCCGCGGCGAGGGCTACCAGTCCGGTGTGCTGCAGCGCTTCGACGAGTCGGTCGCGCTGATGAAGGAGCTGGGCGCCGAGATCGTCGAGCTGGACTGCCCGTCCTTCGACCTGGCGCTGGCCGCGTACTACCTGATCGCGCCGTCCGAGTGCTCCTCCAACCTCGCCCGCTTCGACGCCATGCGCTACGGCCTGCGGGTCGGCGACGACGGCACGAAGTCCGCCGAGGACGTCACCGCCCTCACCCGTGAGGCCGGCTTCGGCCCCGAGGTCAAGCGCCGCATCATGCTCGGTACGTACGCCCTCAGCTCCGGCTACTACGACGCGTACTACGGCAGCGCCCAGAAGGTCCGGACGCTGATCACCCGCGACTTCGAGAAGGCCTTCGAGCAGGTCGACGTGATCGTCTCCCCGACGACGCCGACCACCGCCTTCCCGATCGGCGAGCGCGTCGACGACCCGATGGCGATGTACCTCGCCGATGTGTGCACGCTCCCCGCCAACCTTGCGGGCAACGCGGCCATGTCGCTGCCCTGCGGCCTGGCGCCGGAGGACGGCCTGCCGGTCGGTCTCCAGATCGTCGCCCCCGCCATGAAGGACGACCGGCTCTACAAGGTCGGTGCCGCGGTCGAGGCCGCGTTCGCCGCCAAGTGGGGTCATCCGCTGCTCGAGGAGGCACCTGCACTGTGAGTGGAAAGCTTGCCAAGGCCAAGGGCTTCAAGAAGTCCAAGCCCGGTACGTACCTGTCCATCGGCACCACGCTGTTCGGCGCGGTGAGCGTCGTCAAGCAGGCGAAGAAGGCCCGGACGGAGCAGGACACGCTCCAGCTGGTCGACGCCGTCGTCTCCGCCGCCGCCATCGTCACCGGCGTCGCCCTGCTCATCCGCGAACTGCGCCGTCTGGGCGACGACGACGTCCTCGCGGACTGACCGGCGCCGGACCTGAGAGGTTAGTTTCACCGTGACTGTCACCGACCTGGTGTCGTACGAGGACGCGCTGGCCACCTACGACCCCGTCATGGGGCTCGAGGTGCATGTCGAACTCGGCACCAAGACCAAGATGTTCTGCGGGTGTTCCACGTCCCTGGGCGCCGACGCCAACTCGCAGACCTGCCCCACGTGCCTGGGCCTGCCCGGCTCGCTGCCGGTCGTCAACGCGATCGGCGTCGAGTCCGCCGTCAAGATCGGCCTGGCCCTGAACTGCTCCATCGCCGAGTGGTGCCGCTTCGCCCGGAAGAACTACTTCTATCCGGACATGCCGAAGAACTTCCAGACCTCCCAGTACGACGAGCCGATCGCCTTCGACGGCTACCTCGACGTACAGCTGGAGGACGGGGAGATCTTCCGGGTGCAGATCGAGCGCGCCCACATGGAGGAGGACACCGGCAAGTCGACGCACGTCGGCGGTGCCACCGGCCGCATCCACGGCGCCCGGCACTCCCTGCTGGACTACAACCGCGCCGGCATCCCGCTCATCGAGATCGTCACCAAGCCCATCGAGGGTGCGGGCGAGCGGGCCCCCGAGGTCGCCAAGGCGTACGTCGCCGAGCTGCGCGAGCTCATCAAGGCGCTCGGCGTCTCCGAGGCCCGTATGGAGCAGGGCCAGATGCGCTGCGACGTGAACCTCTCGCTGCGCCCCAAGGGCAGGGAGAAGTTCGGCACCCGCTCGGAGACCAAGAACGTCAACTCGCTGCGGTCCGTGGAGCGCGCCGCCCGCTTCGAGATCCAGCGCCACGCCGCGGTGCTGTCCTCGGGCGGCACGATCGTCCAGGAGACCCGTCACTTCCACGAGGAGGACGGCTCCACGACGGCCGGCCGCATCAAGGAAGAGGCCGAGGACTACCGCTACTTCCCCGAGCCGGACCTGGTGCCGGTGGCGCCGAGCCGCGAGTGGGTCGAGGAGCTGCGCGGGACCCTGCCCGAGCTTCCCCGTGTCCGCCGTAACCGGCTGCGCGAGGAGTGGGGCATCTCCGAGCACGACATGCAGTCCATCCTCAACGCCGGTGCGGTCGACCTGATCACCGCCACCGTCGAGGCCGGTGCGGACTCCGCCGCGGCCCGCAAGTGGTGGATGGGCGAACTGGCCCGCCGCGCCAACGAGGAGGGCGTGGAGCCGGCCGCCCTGGCCATCACCCCCGCCCAGGTCGCCCGGGTCACCGCCCTGGTGGCCGACGGCTCCCTCAACGACAAGCTGGCCCGCCAGACCATCGAGGGCGTGCTCGCGGGCGAGGGCGACCCGGACACCGTCGTCGAGAAGCGCGGCCTGAAGGTCGTCTCGGACGAGGGGGCCCTGGGCACCGCCGTCGACGAGGCCATCGCCGCCAACGCCGCCATCGCCGACAAGATCCGCGGTGGCAAGGTCGCCGCGGCCGGTGCCCTGGTGGGCGCGGTCATGAAGGCGACGCGCGGGCAGGCGGACGCGGCCCGGGTGCGGGAACTGATTCTGGAGAAGCTGGGCGTGGAGGGCTGAACGGCCTTTCCGCCCGCACACTGAACGGCCGCCCTTTCCGAGGGATTTTCTCGGGGAGGGCGGCCGTTTGTGTCTATCGGGCGGCGCGCGGCCTGGACCTTAACCCAGCAGTCTGAGGCAGCCGAGGGCAACCAGGAAGGCAATGGCCGCCGAGCACGCCAGCAACGCTCTGTCCTTGCGCCATCCCACGATCGCCAGGACGGTGCAACCCACCGCGACCGGAGCGAGCATCATGACGGGGCCCAGTCCGGGGCGGCCTTTGATGATGCCGGTGACAAGCGCAAGGAGAATCAAGAGCGTCATCATGCTGAGCATGAGGACGCTGCTGCTCATGGCGCGCTTGCGGTAGAGACTCATGTGTTCCGTCTGTACCTCTCTTTGAGGAGGGTCGGGCGCTTCACGCCGAGAGGCCGAACGCTGCGCCTTGCAGAGCCCCCCGGGTTCATGTCATGCGCATGTTGCCTCCCTCATCCTGCGCTTTTGATCGCCTGACGGTCCAGCGGGAGCGCCGATTGCCCGGATACGCTGCGGAAAGGTGGTTCGAGTATCGATTTCCGGCCGGGGAATACCGGAGTCCCGTCCGCTGCTGAGGCGAGGGGCGACAAGATCGCTTCGTCTGAAGCTGAGCAGTGAACGGTACACAACGGACATCGGGTAGGGATCATGCAGCAGGACGCGCGCAGCACTCTCGCCGCGCAGATCGCACGGATCGGCCGGGTCGGAGTCTGGCACGGCGGGCTCGGCCGGGTCTCGGCCGTCACGGCACGCCAATCCGCGGCCGAGATCGAGCAACTGGGTTACGGCGCCCTGTGGTTCGGAGAAGCCCAGGCGACCAAAGAGGCATTCAGCCACGCCGGTCTGCTTCTGGCGGCCACCGAGCGGATCACCATCGCCACCGGTATCGCCAACATCTGGGTACGGGACGCCACGGCCATGAACGCCGCCGCGCACACCCTGGCCGAGGCGTACGACGGCCGCTTCCTGCTCGGCCTCGGGGCCAGCCATGCCCCGCAGGTGAACGGACGCGGCCATACGTACGCAAAGCCGCTCGCCGCGATGCGGGGGTATCTCGACGCGATGGACGCGGCCCCGTACGACGCTCCCGTGGGCGAGCGGCCGTTCGCCCGGGTCCTGGCGGCGCTCGGCCCCAAGATGCTGGAACTGGCCGCCGAGCGGGCCGCGGGCGTGCACCCGTACTTCGTGACCCCGGCGCACACGGCCAAGGCCCGCGAGGTCCTCGGCGAGGGGCCGCTGCTCGCCCCCGAACAGGCCGTACTGCTGGAGCCCGACCCGACGACCGCCCGTGCGCTGGCCCGGGAGCACCACCTCGGCTTCTATCTCGCCCTGCCGAACTACGTGAACAGCCTGCGCCGACTCGGCTTCGAGGACGACGACTTCACCGGCGGCGGCAGCGACCGGCTGGTCGATGCGATCGTGGCCTGGGGCGACGCGGACGCGATCCGGCGGCGTGTACAGGAACACCACGACGCGGGCGCCGACCATGTGGCCATCCAGCCGGTGGCCGCGGACCGCGGCCTGGGCCTGGACCAACTCCGGGAGCTGGCACCGGCGTTGACCGAACTCTGAGGGTCGCCCTCAGCCCACCACGTCCGCGACGAAGGCGGCCCAGGCGGCAGCCCTGACGCTGAGCGCCGGGCCGCCGGGGGTCTTGGAGTCGCGGACGTGGATGGCCTGGGGGGAGGCGGCGACCTCGATGCAGTCGCCGCCTTCGCTGCCGCTGTAGCTGGACTTGCGCCAGTCGTAGGCAACCTCCAGGCAGGCGCCGCCCTGGTCGCTGCTGTAGCTGGACTTGCGCCAGTCGTAGGCGACCTCGATGCAGTCGCCGCCTTCGTCGCTGCTGTAGCTGGACTTGAACCAAGCGAGGGCGTCGGCGACGGTGTGCAGGGCTGCTGCGTTGGTCATGACTCTCCTAGCAGATCGTCCAGCAGACCCATGCTTTCGTCGGGGGTGAGGGCCTGCGACCGCAGCATCCCATACTTCTGTTGGTACACACTGACCTCATCTGGGTCATCGACCAGGAAGCTGACGCGCTGTGTCTCGATGTAGGCGACGTGATCGTGTTCCGGTGTTTCCAGCACAATCATCGGCCCAGCGAGACCAGCATGGGTGCGTTCCGTCGGCATGATCTGCAGCCCGAGAAAGGGTAGTTCGGCGCACCTCCGCAAGTATCGGATCTGCTCGCGCATTACCTCGGGGCCGCCAACGGGGCGATGCAGCATCACCTCCTCCAGGACGAAGTTCATCATCGGAGGCGTGGGCTCGCGTTCGAAGACCTTCTGGCGGTTGAGACGAGCTGAGAGCCGCTCCTCCGCCAACTCTTCACTGATCGGCGGGTATAGGCAGGAGAAGAGCGCTCGGGCGTATTCCCCGGTCTGGAGCAGCCCAGGGATCACCGAGTTCTGATACGAGAGCAGCGTCAGCGCCTCGTCCTCGTGCTCCAGCAGATCTTGTACGAACGCAGGCAGCTTCTCCCGCTCCGGGACGTTCGACACCGCGACCGCCAACGCGCCCTTGGTGTCGAGGAGTTCATCGAGCGTCTCGGCCAGATCGATCTTCAGCGCTCTGCGCCCCTGCTCGATCGAGCCGATGGTGTCCTCGTGCAGCCCCACCGCCTCGGCCAGCGCCGGTTGTGTCAACCGGGCTGCCTTCCGGAAGTGACTCAGCTGGGCTCCGATCACGTGCCAGGACGTGATCCGCTTCCGTTTGCTCACCGGGTGCATGCGCGTTGCCTTCCCCCCGTTGTGACTGACTGATGCGGCACGGAGTCGTACAACGAATCTGTACGACTTCACGCTGTGGCTCAGTCTAGTGACGCACTGTGACAGTGGCGTCATGCAAAAGGAGATTCAGGCCGTCCGGATCCGCACCGCGTACTACCGCCGCGACCGCCGATCCGTGCGGCTGGCCAGGGAGTTCGCCCGTAATGCACTCGTTGGCTGGGGCGTCCGGCGCCGGGTGGAAGACGTCGTGCTCTGTGTGAGCGAACTGGCCACCAACGCCCTGCTGCACGGCGTCCCGCCCGGGCGCGGCTACCGGCTGTGGCTGGCGCTCGGGGCGGAGGACGGGGTGCTGCGCGTCGAGGTGCACGACAGCGGTGACGGGGAGCCGCGGATGCCGGAGTGGGACGGTGTGACCGAGGGGGAGTCCGGTCGGGGGTTGTGGCTGGTGTCCATGCTCGCGGACAAGTGGGGAGTCGAGGAGCGCGGGCCGGGGAAGATCGTGTGGTGTGAGTGGTAGCCCGGTAGATGGCGATAAGTTCGGTAGGGGATGAATTAAAGGCAGTTCGCACACGAGGCCGCTTTGTGGGGAAGTCCACAAAGCGGCCTATGGATCTTTTCGGGCTGCCACCCTGCTCCCCGAGGTGGGCCCGGCAGACCGTTGGGTACCCCTTTTCCGTACATCCGCTCATCCGCGCTCGGCACCACCCGTCACCCCGGGAGTTATCGACGCTCGACCCGGGAAGCAGACGACGAGGTCCGTGACCGCTCTGGCTCGGTGGTGTTTCAGGCGCCGCATGGTGGTGATCGTTCTCTGGCTCGCCGCGTTTGCGGGGGTCGCCGTGGCCGCGGGGGTGGCGGGATCGGCGTACTCGTCCGACTACGAGGTCCCCGGGACCGAGTCCGGGCAGGCCGGCGCCCTGATGGCGAAGGCGTTCCCCGGGCAGTCCGGGGACAGCGACAGCATCGTGTGGCACACGGACGCGGGGTCGGTGCGGGCCAAGGCCGTCAAGAAACGGATGACGCACGCCTTGCGGGAGGTCGCGCGGCTGCCCGGGGTCTCCGAGGTGCAGGGGCCCTACCGGCAGGCGGACAACCCCCACCGCGCATCCCACCGCGCATCCCACAGCGACTCCCGCAACGGCTCTCGTCAGCAGCGGCAGATCAGCGAGGACGGCCACACCGCCTACGCCACCGTCGTCTTCGACCGGCCGGCCGACGAGCTGCACGCGGGCCAGGTCAAGAAGGTCGTGGACACCGCGCGGGCCGCCGCCGGCGACGGCCTCCAGGTGGAGCTCGGCGGCGCCGGGATCGCGCTGACCGAGGCGCCGCGCGCCCAGCTGCCGGAAGTCATCGGGCTGTGCGCGGCGGGCGTGGTGCTCTTTCTGGCCTTCGGGTCGCTCGCCGCGACCTTCCTGCCGATCATCACCGCGCTGGCCGCCGTCGGCACCGCCTCGGCCGGGATCACCCTGCTCGGCCACGTCATGACCGTCGCCGACTTCGCCCCGATGCTGGGCATGCTGATCGGCCTCGGAGTCGGCATCGACTATGCGCTGTTCATCGTCACGCGGCACCGGAAGGGCCTGCGGGCAGGGCTGTCCGTCCAGGAGGCCGCGGAACGGGCCGTGTCGGTGTCCGGGCGGGCGGTCGTCTTCGCGGGCGCCACGGTGTGCATCGCGCTGCTCGGCATGCTGGTCCTGCGGCTGGGTTTCCTCAACGGTGTTGCCCTCGCCGCCTCGCTCACCGTCGTCCTGACCGTCGCCGCCTCCGTCACCCTGCTGCCCGCGCTGCTCGGGCTGATCGGGATGCGGGCCCTCGGCCGCCGCGAGCGCCGGCGGCTGGCGGAGCGCGGGCCGCGGCCCGAACATCCCGCCGGCATCGCCGCCCGCTGGGCCTCCTTCGTCGAGCGGCACCCCAAACTGCTGGGCGTGATCGCGGCCGCCGTCATGACCGTCCTGGCGCTCCCCACGCTCGGCCTCCACCTCGGCACCTCCGACCAGGGCAACAATCCGGCCACCTCGACGACCCGTAAGGCGTACGACCTGCTGGCGGGCGACGGCGGCCAGGGCGACGCCACCCACGGCGCCGGCACCCGGAGCGGCTTCGGCCCCGGCTTCAACGGTCCGCTGACGCTGGTCGGCAGCCTGGACGGCCCCAAGGACCGGCTGGCCTTCGGCGCGCTGCCGCACCGGCTGCGCGAAGTGCCCGGCGTCGCGCAGGTCGACGGACCCGAGTTCGACGGCGCCCGCAGCACCGGCGTGATCACGGTCGTACCGGACAGCTCCCCGCAGTCCCGGCAGACGTCGGGCCTGGTGCAGCGGCTGCGCCAGGACGTCCTCCCGGAGGCCGCGGACGGCACGACGATGCGGGTGTACGTCGGCGGGATCACCGCGAGCTACGACGACTTCGCGTCCCTCATCGTCGGGAAACTGCCGCTCTTCGTCGGCGTCGTCATCGCGCTGGGATCGGTCCTGCTCCTGCTGGCCTTCCGGAGCATCGGCATCCCGGTGAAAGCCGCGCTGATGAACCTCGCGGCGGTCGCCTCGTCCTTCGGGATCGTCGTCGCGATCTTCCAGTGGGGCTGGGGGAGCGAGCTGCTCGGGCTGGGCAGCGCCGGGCCGGTCGAACCGTTCCTGCCGGTCATCATGGTGTCGGTGCTCTTCGGCCTCTCCATGGACTACCAGGTGTTCCTGGTGAGCCGGATGTACGAGGAGTGGCAGCTGACGCACGACAACCGGCGGGCGGTACGGGTCGGCCTCGCCGAGACCAGCCGGGTGATCAACTCCGCGGCGGTCATCATGATCGCGGTGTTCTCGGCCTTCGTCCTCAGTGGCGACCGGATCATCGCGATGTTCGGGATCGGACTGGCCGCGGCCGTCGCCCTGGACGCCTTTGTGCTCCGTACGCTGCTCGTCCCCGCCCTGATGCACATGCTCGGCGGCGCCAACTGGTGGCTCCCCTCCTGGCTGGACCGCAGGCTGCCCCGGATCAGCATCGAACCGCCACCGGAAGACAACGATCCGGTCACTCCGTCCACCCCGCAGGACGGGGAGAACCCGCTGGTGAGGGCGTAGGACACGGGACCTGCCGGGGGCGCGTCGCGGTGCGCCGCCCGCCCCCTGCCCCGGCTCTCATCGGACTCTCAGACGCGGCACCTACGGTCGCGCCCATGGGAACGACGACGGAATCGACGACCAAGGACCAGCGCACCGACGACGAGACCGCCCCGGAGGAGGGCGCGGCCCCGGAGACCGCCGACGGCACGGGCACGGAACCGGCGGATGCCGCCGTCCCGGCCGAGGGGGAGGCCGACGGCACCAACGACGCGGAGGAGGCCGGCCGGCCCGCCACCGAGGTCGGCGCCGGTGCCGGCGCAGTGGTGGCCGCCGGGCTCGGCCTCGCGTCCCTCACCGGCACCTGGCTCGGCACCCTGATGTCCGAGCGGCAGAAGCTGGTGGGGCAGATCAGCCTCCAGGCAGGCAAGGCCACCGACCCGATCGCCGCCGGTTTCTCCGGCCCCTGGCACATGACCGCCCTGGTCAACGGCATCTTCGGGCTGCTCGCGGTGATCGCCGCCACGGTGGTGCTGGCCCGGACGCGCGCCACCTGGGTACGGGCCGTCGCCTGGGGCGGACTGGCGCTCGGCGTGCTCGGCATCCTCATCGCGGCGGGCATGTACCTCGACCTGTTCGCGAGCCTGCCCAGCATCCCTAAGGGCCCCGCGCCGGGTGCCTGAGTCCCGTACGGATGACGGCGCCGGTCTCTGAGTCCCCCGCGGGCGGCCCGCACGGTTTCTAAGGACCGTACGGGCCGCCCCGCGGGTTTCTAAGTCCCGTACGGGCACAGAGATCGGGAACTCTCCCGATGCGGCGGACCCCCCTTGGCGACGAGTCTTGAGGACGTCAGCAAGCCGTCCGACATCGTCGTCAGGAGAGATTCCATGTACCCCTCCGAGCTGGAAGTACGGGTCCGTTACGAGGAGCTGCGCCGCGTGGCCGACCGGGAGCGTCTGGTGCGCGAGGCGACCGAGGGCCGGCGCGCCGCGGTCCGTTCCGCGGAGAACGAACCCGGAGGGCGGGTGAGCCGTAAGCGGGGCCGGTGGGCGCGGATCCGCCGCGCCGCCGCCTGATCCTCCCCAAGGTCGTGAGGACCGGGGGGACCTCCACGGCCGGCCACCTGGCGATACTCGGTGCCGGATTGTCGGACCCCTGTGCGATGCTCAGCAGCGTGGAGAACAGGTCGGTCAGTTCCGTGTTCGTCGGCCGCGCGGCCGAACTCACCGCCTTGCGCGACGCATTCGCCCGTGTCGTGGCGTCCGGCGAGCCGCAGGCGATACTCATCGGCGGCGAGGCCGGGGTCGGCAAGACCCGGCTGATCGAGGAGTTCACCGGATCCGCCCGCGGCCAGGGCGCGCTGGTCGCGCTCGGCGGCTGCATCGAGATCGGCTCCGAGGGCCTGCCGTACGCACCGTTCTCCGCGATCCTGCACACCCTCAACGCCCATCTGCCGGACGAACTCGCCGCCGCCGTCACCGGCCAGGAGGGGGAACTCGCCCGCATCCTCCCCGAACTGGGCGAGACCGCGGGCGAGACCCACGCCGAGGAGATCGGCCGCGCCCGTCTCTTCGAGCTGACCGCCCGCCTCCTGGAGCGGCTGGCCGCGCACCGCACCCTCGTCATCGTGATCGAGGACCTCCACTGGGCCGACCGCTCCACCCGCGAACTCCTCGCCTACCTCCTGCGCGCCCTGCACGACGCCAACGTCCTCCTGGTGGCCACCTACCGCTCCGACGACATCCACCGCCGCCATCCGCTGCGCCCCTTCCTCGCCGAGATCGACCGGATGCGTACGGCCGGGGGTCCCCCCAGGTCCTTGAGGCTCTGGGGGAGGGTCGAGCTGGCCCGCTTCAACCGCGCCGAGGTCCGCAGCCAGCTCGCCGGGATCACCGGCAGTGAGCCCGAAGAGGTCACCGTCGACCGGGTCTTCAAGCGCTCCGAGGGCAATGCCTTCTTCGTCGAGGAGCTCGCCCGCAGCATCGCCGATGGCTGTCTGCACGGCCTCAGCGACCCGCTGCGCGATCTGCTGCTGGTGCGCGTCGAGGCGCTGCCCGAGAACGCCCAGCGCGTGGTGCGGATCGCCTCCGAGGGCGGCTCCACGGTCGAACACGAGCTCCTCGCCGCCGTCAGCGAGATGTCCGAGGACGCCCTCATCGAGGCGCTGCGCGCCGCCGTCGGCAGCAACACCCTGGTGCCCACCCAGGACGGCACGGGCTACCGCTTCCGGCACGCCCTGGTCCGCGAGGCCGTCGTCGACGACCTGCTGCCCGGCGAGCGCACCCGCCTCAACCGCCGCTACGCCCAGGCCCTGGAGGCCGACCGCTCCCTGGTCCCCGCCGATGCCTGCGCCGCCCGCCTAGCCAGCTACTGGTACAAGGCCCGCGACGCCGCCAAGGCGCTGCCCGCCGTCCTCGCGGCCTCCGTCCAGGCCCGCCGCCGCCATGCCTACGCCGAGCAGCTGCGGCTGCTGGACCGCGCCCTGGAGCTGTGGGACGACGCACCCGTGGAGGTCCGCCAAGGGGTGCGCCCGGTCGACTACGCCGAGGCGTATCCGGCCTGCGGCTGCGACGACGACGCGCTGCGCTTCCTCGACCTGCTCGCCGAGATCGCGGTCGCCGCCCGGCTCTCCGGCGACGGCGAGCGGGCCTTCACCATCACCAAGCGCGCCCTGCGCTACCTGCATGAGGCGAACGACCCTCCCCCAAGCTCTCAACACGGTTCGAGCAGGGGGGACCCCCTTCGCGAGGCATGGTTCCGGGTACAGCGCTCCAAGCTCGTCCAGCGCACCGGCCGCGGCGACGGCTGGGAGGACCTCGGCAAGGCACAGGAGCTGATGCGCGGGCTGCCGCCGTCATCGGTGCACGCCGCCGTGATGGTCGCCGTCGCCGGCTGGCAGGTGCTGCACGAACCGGGTCCGGGCACCTTCGCCACGGCCGAACGAGCCGTGGAACTGGCCCAGTTGGTCGGCGACGAAGAGGCCGAACTCAACTCCCGGCTGACGCTGGCCGGGCTGCGGATCGACGCGGGCGAGGTCGAGTGCGGCCTCGCCGACTTCCGTACCGCCCTCGAACTGTCCATGGACCGCGGCTATTTCGCCGTGATCGGCCGCGGCCATATCAACCTCCCCTCGGCCCTGGAGGGTGTCGGCCGCTCCCGTGAGGCCGTCGAGGTCGCCACCCGGGGCGTCGAGCTGACCCTCCGCTACGGCCTGAAGGACACCGCCGCATGGGTGGCGGGCAACCTCGCCGAATCGCTGCACTCACTGGGCCGCTGGGAGGAGGCAGGCCGTGCCGCCGCCGACGCCCGCCGCCTGGCGCAGAGCCACCGTCCCCTGGCGGTGGCCGTCAGCCACCTCACCCACCTCGCCCTCGACAAGGGCGACCTCACCGCCGCCGAGCGCGACCTGGCCCTCGCCCGGGAGCGCTACGGCACCCACGACCCCCAGCCGCAGCACACCATCCCCTTCGCGCGCCACACCCTGCGCATCGCCGCGGCCCAGGGCCGGTTCCTCGACGCCCGCGGCATCCTCCAGCAGGCCCTGGACGCCGGCTTTCCGCCCGGCACCGCGCGCTATGCCTGGCCGCTGCTGTGGTCGGCCACCGTCGCCGAGTCGGACACCCGGGGGCTGCCCGCCGCCGAGCCCGGCAGGGCAGGGATCCTCGCCCGCATCCGGGAGGCCGCCAAGAAGCTGCCCTGCGTCTCCCCGGTCTGGGCGGCGTACGCCCTGGCGGTGGAGGCCGAACTCCGCCGCGCCGAGGGGCGTGAGGCGCCCGACGCCTGGGCCGCGGTGGTCGATGCCTTCGAGACCCTGGAGCGCCCGAACGAGCTGGCCTGGGCCTGCTACCGCTGGGCCGAATCGCTGCTCCACGGCACCGAGCGCGCCACCGCCGGCCTGGACGGCCGCACCCCGCGCGAGGCCGCCGTACTCCTCCTCGCCCAGTCCCACCACGCGGCCACCACCATGGGCGCCCGCCCCCTGGCCGACGAGGTCGAACTCCTCGCCCAGCGCGCCCGCATACCCCTCGCCGGCCGGACGGCCGCCGCCGCACCGCGCCAGGCCCCCGCACCGCTCCCGGACGCCGCCGCGCCCGCCGCCCCCGCCGAATCCCTGGGCCTGACGCCCCGCGAACGCGACGTCCTCCGCCTGGTCGCCGACGGCCGCAGCAACCGCCAGATCGCCGATGCCCTGTTCATCTCGCCCAAGACCGCCAGCGTCCATGTCTCCAACATCCTCGCCAAACTGGGCGTCTCCGGCCGCGGCGAGGCGGGTGCGGTGGCCCACCGGCTGCGGCTGTTCGGGGAGGCGATGCCCCGCTGAGGCGGCCCGTACGGACACCACGGAAGGACTCACGGTGATCGTCCGACCGGCGCGCGACGAGGATGTCCCCGGCTTCCTGGGCCTGGCGGCCCGGGTGGAGCACTGGTTCGGCCCGCTGGTGGCCGACCCGGGCTTCCGCGCCGCCGTGGACCGGCACATCCGCCGCTCGACGGCCCTGGTCGCCGTAGGGCCGGGCCCGGATCTGCTCGGCGGGCTGCTGTTCAGCGCCAAGGAGGACGCGAGCTATCACCTCCGCTGGCTCGTCGTCGCGGAGCGGGCGCGCGGGACGGGCGTCGGCCGCGCGCTGGTGGCGGACGCGCGACGCAGGTTCGTACGGGGCCCGGGGACCCTGGAGGTGGTCACCTTCGGGGCCGATCATCCCGGCGCCGTCGCCAGTGGTGCCCGCGCCTTCTACGAAGCTCTCGGCTTCACCCCCGCCGAGGTCACCGAACCGGGCCCGGAGGGCGGTTCGCGTCAGGTGTTCCGCAGGCCCGTCGGCTGAGCCGACCGGCCCACCCCGTCCACCCCGTACGCGAACATCCGTACGATGTTCCCATGGCAGAGATCATCGACTACGGACGCTTCGCGGAACGGCTCCAACAGGAGTGCCTCCGCTGGGAGTTGCTCGACGAGGTGCAGCGCGAGTGGGGGTACGAGGATCCGGGCGGGGAGCCGACCGCCTCCCGGTGGGGTGGAGAGAACCGGGAGTACGGCATCGACGAGAGCCTGCCGATTCCGGCGGCGCTCGCCGAGTGGTGGGACTCGCCGGTCAACTCCTTCTCGTTCCGGCCGCGGCTGTACTGGACGCACACCCAGTGGCCGCCGACCATCTGGGCCGACGAGTACGGCATCGACGACGACTTCGACGATGCCGATGACGGCGACGATGCCGATGCCGATGCCGACAACGTGAGCCCGGAGCTCGCCGACGGGCTGCCCAAGGACAACCCGTTCCTCCCGCCCGACGCCGCCGACCGTCGGATCTGCATCTTCATGTCCGAGTACCAGTACTGCAACCAGTGGGGCTACCTCGCCGCCGAGGCCTCCCACCCCGACCCCAGGGTGCTGGTCAGCACCGGCCGCGGCTGGGAACTGCAGAGCCGGTCGCTGTCGGAGTTCTTCCTCCAACTGGCCCTGGAACGGCTCCCGGCGCACTACGGCTGGAGCCTGCGGGTGCACCGCTCGGACGTCGAGGCCGACCCGGCGATCACCGAGCGGCTGACGGCCTCGTACCGGGAGCTGGGGCTGCTGCCGTGGCAGGAGATGGGCACCGACGCGCTGGCCTACGGCGGACCGGACGCGCTCATCCACCACGGCCGCGGCCGGGGCGCCGGCTACGCCATCGTGATCCACGGCCGGACCCGCGACGCGCTCCTCCAGGTCGTCGAGACCCTCGGCATCACCTACACCGACAAGGACATCGAGCCGCCGGCCGAGGTCCCCCAGCCCCTGGAGGACCTCGGCCCGTTGGCGCCGGCCGACGGCGACACCGACGCCCGCGAGCGCTGGCGGGTGGACTCCACCGGCGTCGCACCCGCGGCCGTCACCGTCCCCAACATCGCCGCGCTCCGCGCCCTGCCCGGCCGCAGCGCGACCGCCATCGACCAGGACGCCACGATGGCCGCCGCGGGCGACGCCGAAGGGCGCGTACACGTCTGGGAGTCCACCACCGAGGCGACCGCCGCCGAGCCCGCCGCGGCCCTGACCGAGCCGCTGCACCGCGCCCCGGTGTCGGCCGTCGCCTGCCTACGGCTCGACGACGACCTGAAGGCGGTGGTCAGCGGTGACGCCCACGGCGTGCTCCGCTACTGGCGGACGGACTGCCACCCGCGGCCCCTCCCGTTCGACCGCCGGCGCACACCGGTCACCGCGCTCGCCGCCGCCCGGCTCGCCACCGGGCCCGCACTGGCCTGCGCCTGGGCGGACGGGCTGGTCCGCGTCTGGGACCTGGCCTCCGACGCGGTGGCACGGCTGCGGCTCGGCACCGGGATCGAGGGCCTCGCCCTGGAGGCCGACGGCACGCTGTACGTCACCGGCCCGTCCGGCCCGGTGGCCCTGCGCCTCGCCACGGACAGGCTGTGGCCGCACCGCGAGCTCCAGCTGCGGCTGGACGCCGTCGACTGGGGCTCGTACTGGTCCGCGCGCGGGCCCGCCCACGCCGTGCCCGGTCTGATCGGCAAGATCGCATCCGACCACAAGAAGACCGCCATGGACGCGGTCCACGACCTCTACCGGCTGCTGGTCTCCAAGAGCGCGGGGCTGACCGCGGCGGCGCCCGCGGTGCCGTTCCTGGTGGAGTTGATGACCGACCCCGACAACCAGGCCCGCAGCACCCTGCTGCTGCTCATCGCGGACATCGCCGACTGCGACAGCGAGGAGAACCGCGCCGCGGTCCGCGCGGCGCTGCCCACCCTGCGCCATCTGCACGACGACCCGCAGTCGTCGATCCGGTGGGCGGCGGCGGAGATGGAGAAGAACTGCGCCCCGCGGCCGGGGGAGTAGGCCTTTCCGGCCCGGCCCGCGCCGTCCTCAGCCCGCGCTGTCCGCCGGCGCGGGCCGCGGACGCGGCGCCCTGACGACGACGGTCCCGGACGAGAGGTCTATCGGACCCTCACCGGGATCGCCGTCACCCACGTCATCGACGACGAGCGACATCTTCTGGCGCTCCTCGTCGGTGTTCTTGCGGCCGGGTGCGAACAGTTCTTCCACGACGTTGAACAACGTGTCCCCTTTCGGCGTGACCCTCCCCCCGCAAGCGGGAGGTGCCTCCACCCCGCCCCGAGTGTAGGCAGGCCGCGCCCAAATGGGGATCAGTTCGGCCGGAGCGGGATCAGGTCACCTTGAGGCGGAGAATCCGGTCATCGCCCTTACGGGGCCGGCTCCGCCCGTCGGTGTTGCTGGTGACCAGCAACAACTCGCCGTTCCCGGCCGCGACGACGGTCCGCAGCCGCCCGTACTTGCCGTCGAGGAACGCCTGCGGGGCCGCCACCGGCTTCGTACCGTTCAGCGCGATCCGCCACAGCCGCTCGCCGCGCAACGAGGCCATCCAGACGGAGCCCTTGGCGTACGCGATGCCGCTGGGCGAGGCGTCCTTGGTCTTCCACTCCTCGACCGGATCCACGAAGGCGGGGCCCTTCTGGTCCCCCTTGGCCTTGCCCTCCACCTCGGGCCAGCCGTAGTTCCTGCCCGGCTCGATGAGGTTGAGCTCGTCCCAGGTGTCCTGCCCGAACTCCGAGGCCCACAGCCGCTTGTCGTCGTCCCAGGCCAGGCCCTGCACATTGCGGTGGCCGTAGTCGTAGACCACCGAGTCCGCCTGCGGGTTGCCGTGCGCCGGCTCGCCGTCCGGCGTCATCCGCAGGATCTTGCCGCCCAGCGACTCCTTGTCCTGCGCGAGCCCGGTGTCGCCGGTCTCGCCCGTCCCGGCGTAGAGCATCTTGTCCGGGCCGAACGCGATCCGGCCGCCGTTGTGGAGCTCGCCCTTGGGGATGCCCCGCAGGATCGTGTCGGGGGCACCGAGCTGGTCGCCCGGCGGGCGCTTCTCGTCGTAGATCAGGCGCGCGATGCGGTTGTCGGACGCGGTGGTGAAGTACGCGTACACCTCGTGGTCCGCCCCGAACGCCGAGGACACCGCGAGCCCCAGCAGCCCGCCCTCGCCCCCCGGATCCACGCCCGGCACCGAGCCCAGCTCCGTGGTCTTCCCGTCCTCCGCCGACACCCGGACGATCTTCCCGGTGTCCCGTGAGGCGACCAGCAGATCCCCGCCCGGCAGCACGGCAACGCCCCAGGGCGACTTCAGCCCGGTGGCCAGGGTGCCGACCACTTCGACCGACCCCTTGGCGGGCGGCGCGGTGGCGGACGGGGTGGCGCTCGGCTTGGCCGATGCGCCGGGGTGCTTGCCCTTGGGGGCGGCGGACTTCCCCCCGTCGGCGGTCGGCGCGCCACCGGTCGAGCAGCCCGCCGCCAGGAGCAGCGAAGCGGCGGCCAACACAGTGATCTGGGAACGGCGTTGCACGGCGGGGGTCCTCTCGTTCGCGGGCGGGACAAGGAGACCACACCGCGGGGCGCGGTGCGGGGGACGCGCGCCCTCAGTACCAGGACCCCCGCGCGGGCGGCAGAGCCGCGATCTCCGCCAGGTCCTCCCGGCTCAGCACCAGCTCCGCCGCCTTGGCGTTCTGCGCCGCCCAGCGCTCCTTCTTCGTGCCCGGTACGGGGACCACATGGCGGCCCTGTGCCAGCACCCAGGCCAGGGCCACCTGGCCGGGCGTCGCGCCGTGGCGGGCGCCGACCCGCCGCAGCCCCGCCACCACCGGCTGGTTGGCCGCCATCATCTCGGCGGTGAACCGGGGGTGGCGGGCCCGTACGTCCTCCGGCTCGAAGCCCTGGCCCGGGGTGAGGGTGCCGGTCAGATAGCCGTTGCCCAGCGGCATCGCCGCCAGGAAGCCGACACCGCGGGACTCGCACCACGGCAGCAGCTCCTCCAGGGCCTCCGGTGACCACACCGAGAGCTCGGCCTGGACGCCGCTGACCGGGAACACCTGCTGGATGCGCTCCAGTTGGCGCAGTGTGCCGTCGTGCATCCGTGACGGAAGGCGGCGCCCGGCGCCCGGCCGGGGGGCGTTACGGGACGCGCGCGGCGGCCGTACCGCCCGTGCGCCCACCGCGCACAGCCCCAGGGACCGCACCTTTCCCGCGGCCACCAGCTCCGCCATCGCGCCCCAGGTCTCCTCGATGGGCACCTCGGGGTCGGCGCGGTGCAGCTGGTAGAGGTCGATACGGTCGGTCTGCAGCCGGCGCAGCGAGGCGTCGCAGGCGCGTTTGACATAGCCGGGGCGCCCGTTGGCGACGATGTGCTGTTCGCCGACCAGCAGCCCGCACTTGGTCGAGACAAAGGCGTCCCGGCGCCGCTCCTTGAGCGCCCGGCCGACGAGGAGTTCGTTGGTGAAGGGGCCGTACATGTCGGCGGTGTCCAGCAGGCTGCACCCCCGGTCGAGCGCGGTGTGCACGGCCCGCAGCGAGCCCTCCCCGCTGCGCTGCGATGCGGTGTACCCCCAGCTCATCGGCATACAGCCCAGTCCGACAGCGCCCACTTCGAGAGCCGCCGCACCGATCGTCCTGCGCTCCACCTGGTCGTGCCTCCGTCCCCTCGCCCCCGGTCAAGGGCCTGCACCAAACTAACTTCTGAACCAAACATCTCTTCGCATAGCCTCGGGCCATGGCATCAGCGCACCACTCCACCGGCACCGGGGACGTCTGGCTCCCCATCCCGCCCCAAGAGATCGAGGGCCTTCCCGACGGGTTCCGCTACGTCCACTGGGATGCCGGCCCCGACTACCCGGCCGACCCCGCCGAGTGCGTCTTCTACGCCGTCCCCTACATGAAGAACGCGGAGATCTGCCTGCGCCCGCTGCCGCTGATGGGCCGGGTCGAGGCCGTCCAGACGCTGACCGCCGGGATCGAGCACATGCTGCCGGGACTGCCCTCGATGCCGTCCGGCGCCCGGCTGTGCAACGCCCGCGGGCTGCACAACGCCAGCACGGCCGAGCTCGCGCTCACCCTGACGCTGGCGGCGCTGCGCGGAATCCCCGGATTCGTCCGCGGCCAGGACGCGGAGGAATGGCGCGCGGGCTTCCAGCCGGCGCTCGCCGACAAGTCCGTCCTCATTGTGGGCTATGGTTCGATCGGCAGTGCCATCGAAGACCGGCTCACGCCTTTTGAGTGCGCGCGGGTGGCGCGCATCGCGCGCACCGGCCGTGACACTGTGCGCGGTCCCGTGCATCCACTGTCCCAGCTGTCCGCCCTCGTGCCCGACGCGGACGTCGTCATCCTGGCCACTCCGCTCACCGGCGAGACCCGTGGCCTGGTCGGACGCGATTTCCTGGCCCGGATGAAGGACGGCGCACTCCTGGTGAACGTCGCCCGCGGCGCGATCGTCGACACCGGCGCCCTGCTCCCCGAAGTGACGTCCGGCCGGCTGCTCGCCGCACTCGATGTGACCGACCCGGAACCCCTGCCCGCCGGACATCCGCTGTGGCACGCTCCCGGCGTACTCATCACTCCACACGTCGGTGGCCCCAGCTCTGCCTTCCTGCCCCGTGCGAAGCGGCTTCTGCGGGACCAGCTGACGCTTTTCGCGGCCGGGGAGCCTCTTCGGAATGTGGTCGCCACCGCGGCCTGAGGCGGTTGCACGTAGCTCTACGGGGCCGTACGACTTCAAGGGGTGTTCAGTGCGCGGCAGTTGGTCACGCTGCGTAGAGACCCTATGTCCCTGAGTGACGGAACTGGTGTATCGTCCGGATTGGGGACGGCGCCGGGGTCTGTGCGGCGCTGTGCGAAGGATCCGGAACTCGAGGGGGGCGACGGGCGATGTACGGCCAATGGGTGAATCGCGAGACGCGCGATCCACGAGCGCCCGAGGGAATAGTGCTGGACCCCCAGGTGCGCCGATCGCGACCTCGTCGCGCACGGGCGAGCGGGAGAGCGCGGTGAGCGCCCCGGGGGCGGTGCTCTCCCGGCCGCCGGCGCCCGTCGGCGACCCGCCGAGCATGGTGCCGCAAATCGCCCTGGCCGTGGTCTGCGGCGGCTATGCCGTCGGCGCCGCCTTCGGCTGGGGGTCGTCCGAAGTCGCGCTGTTCATGGGGGACTTCGGCCTCAGCGTCGCGGCCCTGGTGGCGGCCGTCTCCTGCGGACTGTACGCCCACCGGCACCGCGGCAGCCGCTTCCGGCCGGCCTGGATACTGTTCGCCGCCTCGTCCGGGATGGCCGGCTTCGGCAACGGCGTATGGGGCTGGTACGAAGTCGTCCTGCGGGCCCCGGTGCCCAGCCCCTCCCTCGCCGACTTCTGCTTCCTGCTGTTCGCGCCGCCGGCCATCGTCGGCCTGCTGGTGCTCGCCAAGAGGCCGGTCACCAGGGCCGGCTGGGTCTGCCTCGGGCTGGACGCCTGGCTGATCGCCGGCTCCCTGCTCACCCTCTCCTGGAGCCTCGCGCTCGCCCACACCGCCCACTTCCAGGGCCGCAGCGTGGCGCAGAGCGCGCTCTCGCTGGCCTATCCGCTGCTGGACATCGTGCTGGTGAGCATGGTGCTCGCGCTGCACTTCCGCCGCTCCTCCGTGCACCGCTCCGCGATCAACACCGCGGTCGCGGCACTGGCGTTGACGGTGCTGTGCGACGCCCTGTTCAGCTCGCCGCTGCTGCGCGAGCACTACCGCTCCGGCCAGATCCTGGACGCGGGCTGGTTCGCCGGCTCGATGCTGCTCGCGTACGCGCCCTGGGTCGCCCGCCGTTCGGCCGGGGCCGGTGACGACCCCCGCCGCGCCGGCGACGACTTCCAGCGCGCCGCGCGCCGCGCGCAGCCGCCGGGCAGCCGCCCCATCGCCGGCTCGCTCGCCGCGCTGACCCCGTATCTGGCCGCCGCCGTCTGCACGTTGGGCATCCTCACCAACGTCCTGGACGGGCGGCGGATCGACCGCGTGGTGCTCTTCACCGGCTGCACGGTCGTTCTGGCGCTGGTCGTCCGCCAGGGCATCATGCTGCTCGACAACATCACCCTCACCCAGGAGCTGGCCCAGAAGGAGAACCACTTCCGCTCCCTGGTGCAGGGCTCCAGCGATGTCATCATGATCGCCGCCCCGACCGGAGTGCTGCGCTATGTGAGCCCGGCGGCGGCGGGTGTCTACGGCCGCGACGCGGAGGAGCTGGTCGGCTCCGAGCTGGCGTCGCTGATCCATCCCGAGGACCTGGGGCGGGTGGTGCACGAGGTGCGCAGGTTCCTCGCCGCCTCCCCCGAGAAGGAACCGACCACCCGTATCGAATGCCGCTTCCGGGCCGGTGCGCAGCGCTCCGGCGGCGACGGCTGGCTCAATGTCGAGTCCACCGTCAACCGCCACCACGGCGGCCTGATCTTCAACTCCCGCGATGTCACCGAACGGGTCCGCCTCCAGGCCCAGCTCCAGCACAACGCCTCGCACGACGCGCTCACCGACCTGCCCAACCGCGCGCTGTTCACCGAGCGGGTCAGCAAGGCCGTGTCCGGCCGCCGCGCCAGCGACCACGACACCGCCGTGCTCTATATCGACCTGGACGGCTTCAAACAGGTCAACGACACCATCGGCCACCAGGCGGGCGACGAGCTCCTGGTGCAGGCCGCCCGCCGGCTCGGCGAATCGGTGCGCTCGGGGGACATAGCGGCGCGGCTCGGCGGCGATGAGTTCGCCGCACTGATCACGGGCGACGGCACCCGCGACCACGCGGCCCGCGAATTCCGCGTCCACGAGATCGCCGACCGGCTGCGCATCAAGCTCTCCGAGCCGTACCGCATCGACGGCCGGGACGTCCGTGTCGCGGCCAGCATCGGCGTCGCCTTCGCCGACCCCGGGGTCACCCCGTCCGCACTGCTGCGCAACGCCGACATGGCGATGTACCGCGCCAAGCAGGCCGGCAAGGGCCGGGTGGAGATGTACGCCCCGCAGATGCAGGCCGAGGTGGTGCAGCGCGCCGAGCTCGTCACCAAGCTGCGCAGCGCCCTGCACGACGGCGAGTTCGCGCTGCTGCACCAGCCGGTGGTGGAGCTCACCAGCGGCAAGGTCACCGCGGTCGCCGCGCACGCCCGCTGGCGCTCCGCCGAGGGCATCCTGTTCACCCCTGCCGAGTTCCTGCGGGTCGGCGACCGCGGGCGGCGCACGGAGGACGGCGAGCGCGCCGCGGAGCTGAGCCGCTGGCAGCTGGAGGCGGCGGTCGAGCAGGCCGCGGCGCGGCACCGCGCGGGCCACACCGGCCCGGTCGCCGTCCGGCTCTCCGCCCGCCGGCTGCTGGGCGGCGAACGCAACGGCCTGCCCCCCAAGACCGTCGAGGCGCTGCTCAGCCGGCACGGCCTGCCCCCGGGTTCGCTCGTCGTGGAACTGGCCGAAAGCGACCCCCGCGTCTCCATGGACGAGCTGGAGCGCCGTCTGGTGGAGCTGCGCCGGCTGGGCGTACGGATCGCGCTGGACGGCTTCGGCAGCGGTTACGCCGCCATGAGCGCGCTGCGCCGACTGCCCATCGATGTGGTGCGGCTGGACCGCGGCCTGGTCGACGGCGTGGTGGAGTCCCCCCGGCTGCACAAGATCACCGCCGGGCTGCTGCGGATCGCCGCGGACCTCGGGATGCAGTCCGTCGCGGACGGCGTCGATCTGCCCGAGCAGGTCCTGGCGCTGCGCTCGATGGGCTGCACCCACGGCATGGGCCTGGCCTTCGCCGGTCCGCTGGACGAACCGCGGCTGCGGCGCGCCCTGAGCCGCGGCGCGTACCCGGTGCCCGACCCGGTGGGTGAGGGCCGTGCGGTGGTGCTCAGCGGCACCGGCGTGCCCGTCCGGAGGGGTGGCACGGGGGGCCCGGATTCGCTCGTCCATCCGCCATTGCGCTCAAATAGTGAGACCTCCGTCCCACCCACTTGACACTCGGTGCACGGCGGGGGGAGGGTCAGTGCCATGCGCACCCGAATTCTCGTACTTGGAAAGCGCGTCGGCTGAAGCCAGGGCCCGATGATGCCCAGCGAACCGCTCCGACGCGCTCCCCTCGCTTGCCACTAGGCACGGGGGGTTTTTTGTTGCACAGCGACCTCACAAATCCCGTCAAAACCCTCAGCTTCGAGAAGAGACGCAGATGACCGAGCAGGCCTCCGGGGCCCACCATCCGCAGCCGCGGGCCCGTAACGCCGGCGGACCGCAGCAGTCCGCCACCGTCGAGCACGTCACGGGTGCGCAGTCCCTCATCCGTTCGCTCGAGGAGGTCGGGGCCGACACCGTGTTCGGCATTCCCGGCGGTGCGATCCTCCCTGCGTACGACCCGATGATGGACTCCTCGAAGGTCCGGCACGTCCTGGTGCGCCACGAGCAGGGCGCCGGACACGCCGCCACGGGGTACGCCCAGGCCACCGGCAAGGTCGGCGTGTGCATGGCGACCTCGGGGCCGGGTGCCACCAACCTCGTCACCCCGATCGCCGACGCCCACATGGACTCCGTCCCGCTGGTCGCGATCACCGGTCAGGTCGCGTCCAAGGCGATCGGTACGGACGCCTTCCAGGAGGCGGACATCTGCGGCATCACGATGCCGATCACCAAGCACAACTTCCTGGTCACCGACCCGGCCGAGATCCCCCGCACGATCGCCGAGGCGTTCCACATCGCCTCCACCGGCCGCCCCGGACCGGTCCTGGTCGACATCGCCAAGGACGCCCTCCAGGCGCGGACCACCTTCAGCTGGCCGCCGCACACCGAGCTGCCCGGCTACCGTCCGGTGACCAAGCCGCACGCCAAGCAGATCCGCGAGGCCGCCCGGCTGATCACCGAGTCCAAGCGCCCGGTGCTCTACGTCGGCGGCGGCGTGCTCAAGGCCGGCGCCACCGCCGAGCTCAAGGTGCTCGCCGAGCTGACCGGCGCGCCCGTCACCACCACCCTGATGGCGCTCGGTGCCTTCCCCGACAGCCACCCCCAGCACGTCGGCATGCCCGGCATGCACGGAGCGGTCACCGCCGTCACCGCACTGCAGAAGTCGGACCTGCTGATCACCCTCGGCGCCCGCTTCGACGACCGCGTCACCGGCAAGCTCGACTCCTTCGCCCCGTACGCCAAGGTCGTGCACGCGGACATCGACCCGGCGGAGATCGGCAAGAACCGCGTCGCGGACGTGCCGATCGTCGGCGACGCCCGCGAGGTCATCGCCGATCTGATCGTCGCCGTCCAGGCCGAGCACGAAGCCGGCCACAAGGGCGACTACAGCGCCTGGTGGAAGGACCTCAACCGCTGGCGTGACACCTACCCGCTGGGCTACGACCAGCCGGAGGACGGCAGCCTCTCCCCGCAGCAGGTCATCGAGCGGATCGGCAAGCTCGCCCCCGCCGACACCATCTACGCCGCGGGCGTCGGCCAGCACCAGATGTGGGCCGCCCACTTCATCGACTACGAGCAGCCCGCCACCTGGCTGAACTCCGGCGGCGCCGGGACGATGGGCTACGCGGTGCCCGCCGCGATGGGCGCCAAGGCCGGTCAGCCGGGCCGTACGGTCTGGGCGATCGACGGCGACGGCTGCTTCCAGATGACCAACCAGGAGCTGGTCACCTGCGCGCTGAACAACATCCCGATCAAGGTCGCGATCATCAACAACGGCGCGCTGGGCATGGTCCGCCAGTGGCAGACCCTGTTCTACAACCAGCGCTACTCCAACACCGTGCTGCACAGCGGCCCCGAATCCGACGGCCTCGCGGCCGAGGGCAAGGGCAGCGGCGGCACCCGCGTCCCGGACTTCGTCAAGCTGTCCGAGGCGATGGGCTGTGTCGCGATGCGCTGTGAGGACCCGGCCGAACTGGACGCGGTCATCGCGAAGGCCAATGCCATCAACGACCGCCCGGTCGTGGTGGACTTCATCGTCCACGAGGATGCCCAGGTGTGGCCGATGGTCGCCGCCGGCACTTCCAACGACGAGGTCATGGCCGCCCGGGGCGTGCGTCCCGACTTCGGCGACAACGAAGACGACTGAGCCCAGGACGTCACGGACGCACGGAAGAAGAGAGAAGACGAATGTCCAAGCACACGCTCTCCGTCCTGGTGGAGAACACCCCCGGCATCCTGGCCCGGATCGCCGCCCTGTTCTCCCGCCGCGGCTTCAACATCGACTCCCTCGCGGTCGGTGTCACCGAGCACCCCGACATCTCCCGCATCACCATCGTGGTCAGCGTCGAGTCGCTGCCGCTGGAGCAGGTCACCAAGCAGCTCAACAAGCTCGTCAACGTTCTGAAGATCGTCGAGCTGGAGCCGGGCACCGCCGTCCAGCGCGAGCTGGTCCTGGTCAAGGTCCGCGCGGACAACGAGACCCGCTCCCAGATCGTCGAGATCGTCCAGCTCTTCCGCGCCAAGACGGTGGACGTCTCCCCGGAGGCCGTCACGATCGAGGCCACCGGATCCAGTGACAAGCTGGAGGCGATGCTCAAGATGCTCGAGCCGTTCGGCATCAAGGAACTGGTGCAGTCCGGCACCATCGCCATAGGCCGCGGCGCCCGGTCCATCACGGACCGCTCGCTGCGCGCCCTGGACCGTACGGCCTGATCCCACGGTCCGACGCCGTCCGCCCCGGACCGTATGGCGAGACCCCCGAACCTTCCCCACCCCGCCCGACATACTGTGTGGGCACCCGCTAGATCCAAGGAGATACCCGAAGTGGCCGAGCTGTTCTACGACGACGATGCCGACCTGTCCATCATCCAGAACCGCAAGGTCGCGGTCATCGGCTACGGAAGCCAGGGTCACGCCCACGCGCTGTCGCTGCGTGACTCCGGCGTCGACGTGCGGGTCGGTCTGCACGAGGGCTCCAAGTCCAAGGCCAAGGCCGAGGAGCAGGGCCTGCGCGTGGTGACGCCCGCCGAGGCCGCCGCCGAGGCCGACGTCATCATGATCCTGGTGCCGGACCCGATCCAGGCCAAGGTCTACGAGGAGTCCATCAAGGACCACCTCAAGGACGGCGACGCGCTGTTCTTCGGCCACGGCCTGAACATCCGTTACGGCTTCATCAAGCCCCCGGCCGGCGTCGATGTCGCCCTGGTGGCCCCCAAGGGCCCCGGCCACCTCGTGCGCCGCCAGTACGAGGAAGGCCGCGGCGTGCCGTGCATCGCGGGCGTCGAGCAGGACGCCTCGGGCAAGGCCTTCGAGCTGGCCCTCTCGTACGCCAAGGGCATCGGCGGCACCCGCGCCGGCGTCATCAAGACCACCTTCACCGAGGAGACCGAGACCGACCTGTTCGGTGAGCAGGCCGTCCTGTGCGGTGGCGCCTCGGCGCTGGTGAAGGCCGGCTTCGAGACCCTGGTCGAGGCGGGCTACCAGCCCGAGATCGCGTACTTCGAGTGCCTCCACGAGCTGAAGCTGATCGTGGACCTGATGTACGAGGGCGGCCTGGAGAAGATGCGCTGGTCGGTCTCCGAGACCGCCGAGTGGGGCGACTACGTCACCGGCCCCCGCATCATCACCGACGCCACCAAGGCCGAGATGAAGAAGGTTCTCGCCGAGATCCAGGACGGCACCTTCGCCAACACCTGGATCGCGGAGTACGAAGCCGGTCTGCCGAAGTACAACGAGTACAAGAAGGCGGACGAGGACCACCTGCTGGAGACCACCGGCAAGAAGCTGCGCAAGCTGATGAGCTGGGTCGACGACAACGAGGCGTAAACCCGTGGGACAGGGGGTCGTGGCGCAGGCCGCGGCCCCCTCGTCCGTACCCGGTGCGGCCCGTGCCCAAAGTCGGCGGGGCCGCATTGTCCACCGCGTAGAACCCCGCACGGGTGATCCTTACGCTTCGGCGCGGGACGATTGCCCCAGCGCCACTACACTCAAACCCACAAGCGCGTCAGGCTCACAACGTCGTGCGTCTTCCACGCGGCTTTCCCCCTTCACCGCCTTCGGCCGTCGGGACGGCCGTCCGCGAAGGACTAGTGAGGACTGAAGACCACGTGAGCTCGAAACCCGTCGTACTCATCGCCGAAGAGCTGTCGCCCGCCACCGTCGACGCCCTCGGGCCGGACTTCGACATCCGGCACTGCAACGGCGCGGACCGCGCCGAGCTGCTGCCGGCCATCGCCGATGTCGACGCCATCCTCGTGCGCAGCGCGACGAAGGTCGATGCCGAGGCGATCGCCGCCGCCAAGAAGCTGAAGGTCGTCGCCCGTGCGGGCGTGGGCCTGGACAATGTCGACGTCTCCGCCGCCACCAAGGCCGGCGTGATGGTCGTCAACGCCCCGACCTCCAACATCGTCACCGCCGCCGAGCTGGCCTGCGGTCTGCTGGTCGCCACCGCGCGCAACATCCCGCAGGCCAACACCGCCCTGAAGAACGGCGAGTGGAAGCGCAGCAAGTACACCGGTGTCGAGCTCAGCGAGAAGACGCTCGGCGTGGTCGGCCTCGGCCGGATCGGCGTCCTGGTCGCCCAGCGGATGTCGGCCTTCGGCATGAAGGTCGTCGCCTACGACCCCTACGTGCAGCCGGCCCGCGCCGCGCAGATGGGCGTCAAGCTCCTCACCCTCGACGAGCTGCTGGAGGTCGCGGACTTCATCACCGTCCACCTCCCCAAGACTCCCGAGACGGTCGGTCTGATCGGCGACGAGGCGCTGCACAAGGTCAAGCCGTCGGTCCGGATCGTGAACGCCGCGCGCGGCGGGATCGTCGACGAGGCCGCGCTGGCCACCGCGCTGAAGGAGGGCCGGGTCGCCGGCGCCGGTCTGGACGTCTACGCGACCGAGCCCTGCACCGACTCGCCGCTCTTCGAGTTCGACCAGGTCGTCGCCACCCCGCACCTCGGCGCGTCGACGGGTGAGGCGCAGGAGAAGGCCGGTATCTCGGTCGCCAAGTCGGTGCGCCTGGCGCTCGCCGGTGAGCTGGTGCCGGACGCGGTCAACGTCCAGGGCGGCGTGATCGCCGAGGACGTCAAGCCGGGACTGCCGCTGGCCGAGCGGCTGGGCCGGATCTTCACCGCGCTGGCCGGCGAGGTCGCGCTGCGGCTGGACGTCGAGGTGTACGGCGAGATCACCCAGCACGACGTCAAGGTGCTCGAACTCTCCGCGCTCAAGGGCGTGTTCGAGGACGTTGTGGACGAGACGGTGTCGTACGTCAACGCCCCGCTGTTCGCGCAGGAGCGCGGCGTCGAGGTGCGGCTGACCACCAGCAGCGAGTCGCCCGAGCACCGCAATGTGGTGACCGTGCGCGGCACGCTCGCGGGCGGCGACGAAGTGTCGATCTCCGGCACGCTCTCCGGCCACAAGAACATCCAGAAGGTCGTCGCGGTCGGGGAGCACTCCATCGACCTGGCGCTCGCCGACCACATGGCGTTCCTGCGCTACAGCGACCGCCCCGGTGTCGTCGGCACCGTCGGCAAGATCCTGGGCGAGGCGGGCATCAACATCGGCAATATGCAGGTCGCGCGGGAGAACGTGGGCGGCGAGGCGCTGGTCGCGCTGACCGTCGACGACACGATTCCGGCCGCCGTGCTCGCCGAGATCGCGCAGGAGATCGGCGCCACCTCCGTGCGCGCCGTCAACCTCGGCTGATCCACCGGATCCACCGGATCCATCGGATCCGCTGATTTTCGCAGGTCACGAGGTAGGTAATGGGCCAGGGCCCCGTTTCGGCGGGGCTCTGGCCCATTCGCGTGAAAGGGCGGGGCCATGGGAGGGACGTACCGCCCGTGAGGCGGGGGCGCCGCCCTCGTTCACCCGAACGGCGTAGCAACCGGGCATCCGGCCCTGAAGGGGCGCGCGGCGTCAGCACCGTCCTGGCGCCGCCGGGCCCGGCGGCCGGCGGTCCTCCCGAGTCGCTGCGGGGGTTTTCGCGGCGCGCAATGGGAACTGTGCGTGCC